>JACRLY010000031.1:30756-60550 GCA_016219595.1 Ignavibacteriota bacterium
CACAGACAAGGATATTATTTTCTTTTGCTATTCCTGATATATCTTTAATATCTGAAATTTTTAGCAATGGATTGGTTGGACTTTCAAGCCAAATTAACTTTGTGTTTCCATTGATATTAGCTCTAACATTATCAGGATTTGTCGTATCAATAAATTTAATTTTGATATTAAAATTGTTAAAAACTTGTGTATAAAGCCTGAAAGCACCTCCGTATATATCATCAACGGCAAGTACTTCATCTCCACTTTTTAGAAGTTTTGCAACTGCATCTATGGCTGCAAGACCGCTTGCAAATGCAATTCCTGTTTTTCCTTCTTCTAATTCTGCAATTATGTTTTCAAGGATATTCCTTGTAGGATTATTAGTCCTGCTATAATCAAATCCTTTATTTACTCCGGGTGACTCCTGGACATAAGTAGAAGTTTGATAAATAGGCACACTGATAGCTCCTGTTAAGGGATCTATCGGTATTGAGTTAATTATTCGAGTTGATTCTTTCATATAATCTCCTAATAAGTTTATTAATAAATCTTGAAAATCTTATCAGGAGTGAAGGTATCAAAGAAGTTTTTTTACAAAAAAAAACTCCCTTGATAAGTCAAAGGAGTTAATTTATTTCAAAATTGTTATCTCACTTTTAACTCATCTCTCCGCAATTGCGGAAGGAATTGGCACCTTATTACTAAAACAGGTTGCCATGACTTCTTAGGGCCTATCCCTCAGTCATTCTTGATAAGTGTTTTCAACAAAGAACAAAAAATACAGATACAAAATTATAAGTAATTATTTAATTCACCAAATTATTTATTTTCATTTTTTAAATTATTTGAAATAATCCTTTCATTAATATTCAATCATCATGCTATTTTCTTAATTGGTAATTCCTCATATTTCATTAATTTATTTTTCCGGTTTTGACAAAAACCGATTTACTTTGACTTATTTTGATTTTTTATAAAAAAGGATTGTTAATGGAAAAGTATGTTATCAACTGGACAAAGATAGATGAAGCTCCCGAAATGGCTTCATACTGTCTGCTCCCAATAGTGAAAAGTTATTTAAAGGGTACCGGAATTGATGTTATTACTAAGGATATATCTTTACCCGGAAGAATTATAGCGAATTTTCCCGATAAGCTGAAGCCGGAGCAGAAAATTCCTGACTACCTGACAGAGTTGGGTGAGCTTGCCAAGACACCACAGGCAAACATTATCAAATTGCCGAATATCAGTGCGACTATTCCGCAGCTTCAATCCGCAATCAAGGAATTGCAGGAGAAGGGATATGACATTCCGAATTATCCTGAAGAGCCGAAGACCGATGAGGAAAAAGCATTGCAATTAAGATTCAGCAAGGTGCTTGGTTCGGCTGTGAATCCCGTTCTTCGTGAGGGGAACTCTGACAGAAGACCTGCTGTTGCTGTAAAGAAGTTTGCTCAGAAATTCCCGCATAAGATGATGAAGCCATGGCCCGAATCCGGTTCCAAAGCGAGGGTCAGTCACATGACAGGGAATGATTTTTATGGAAATGAAACTGCTGCAACAGTAGACAAAGCCTGTGATGTAAGAATTGAATTTGAAGGGGCTGACGGAACAAAAAAAGTATTGAAAGAAAAATTATCACTTCTTCCCGGAGAGGTTATTGATTCGACAAAAATGAATGTTGAAGCGTTGCGAAAATTTTATGCAGAGCAGATTGAAGAAGCAAGGAAAGATGGTGTTCTTCTTTCTCTTCATCTGAAAGCTACTATGATGAAAGTGTCTGACCCGATTATGTTCGGTCATGCAGTTTCTGTTTATTATAAGGATGCACTCGACAAACATGCGGATGTACTTCGAGACATCGGTGCAAACGTGAACAATGGACTATCCGATATTCTTGAAAAATTGAATAAACTTCCTGCCGATAAAAAAGCAGAGATTGAAGCCGATATTTCAAAGGTCTATGAAAAACAGCCTGAACTTGCAATGGTTGATTCGAGAAAAGGAATTACGAATCTTCACATTCCGAATAATATTATCGTTGATGCTTCGATGCCGAATGTAGTGCGTGACGGCGGCAAGATGTGGAACAAAGAAGATAAGCTCCAGGACTGCATTGCAATGATACCCGACAGATGCTATGCAACTATTTACAAAGAGATTCTTGAGAATGCAAAAGTAAACGGACAGTTCGACCCTTCGACTATGGGTAATGTTGCGAATGTAGGATTGATGGCTCAGAAAGCAGAAGAGTATGGTTCTCACGATAAAACTTTCGAGGCAACAGGTAACGGTAAAATCAGCGTAATTGATAATAATTCCGGTACAGTTTTGCTGGAGCAGAAAGTGGAGAAAGGGGATATCTTCAGAATGTGCCAAGCAAAAGATGCACCGATTCGCGACTGGGTAAAGCTTGCTGTGAGAAGAGCAAGAGCCACAGGGTCACCAGCAATTTTCTGGTTGGATGAGAACAGGGGACACGACAGGGAAATAATCAAGAAAGTGAATAAATATTTGCCCGGGGAAGATACTAAGGGACTTGACATCCGCATAATGAAACCGGTGGATGCGATGAAGTTCACTTTGGAGAGAGTACGCAAAGGATTGGATACAATTTCTGTTACAGGTAATGTGCTTCGTGATTATCTTACGGATTTATTCCCGATACTCGAGTTGGGAACGAGTGCGAGGATGCTTTCGATAGTTCCACTGCTGGATGGAGGCGGATTGTTTGAGACAGGTGCCGGCGGTTCTGCTCCGAAGCACGTTGAGCAATTATTGAAAGAGGGTCATATCAGGTGGGATTCTCTTGGTGAATACTGTGCATTGGCTCCATCATTAGAAATGATTGCTGAAAAATCAGGAAATGCAAAAGCTAAAATCATGGCTGAAACACTGGACCAGGCAGTAGGGAAGTATTTGGAAAATGCGAGGTATCCTTCGCGAAAAGTGAATGAGATTGACAACAGGGGAAGTTCTTTCTATTTGTCAATGTATTGGGCTCAGCAGCTTGCGGCACAGGACAAGGATTCAACTTTGAAGGAACGTTTTACGAAAATTGCGAAAGCACTCGAAGAGAATGAAAAGAAGATTGTGGAGGAATTGCTTGCGGCTCAAGGCAAACCTGCTGATATTGGCGGTTATTATGTTCCTGACCCTGAGAAAGCGACAAAGGTTATGAGACCGAGTGCGACTTTCAATAATATTATTGATACGATGTAAAATTACTAATTACGAATTACGAATTACTAATTACGAATGGTGGAGATGTTTATTAAAATTTTTCAATTTGTAATTTTTAATTTTCAATAAATTATTAATGATAAATTTTGAAACAGAATAAAGTATAATTTATTTTGTTCCACAAATTTTAGTACAGGGAATTCTGCGGGGAGTGGGATTTCCTTTTTTTTTTAATTACGAATTACGAAGTCGATAGTCGATAGTTGTAAGTCGGAAGACGGGAGATGAAGGGTAAGAGGCAAATTTTAACACAGAGGACACGAAGGGAAGACACAAAGGACTCGGAGGAATTTTTAATTTGTAATTTTCAATAAAATATTAATGATTAAATTTTAAAACTTAATGAAGTCTATTCTAATTTGTTTCACAGAGTTTCTCTGGGTTTTGCTGAGTTTTTTGGTTATATAGAGCCAAAAAGGTGCAGATTTGTGCATTCGGAGCAGTTTTGACATCATTTTCATTTTTTCATTTTTAAATTTTGAATTCAAGCTCACCCGAAAAGAAATTCTGAATTATGAATGCAGAATTCTGAATCCCCTTTGAAAAAGGGGGCAATCATAAATATTAAGTTGCTACTCAACCCGGAAATTCAAAGAACGAGCGGTGCAAAGATAAAACCTCACCCCCATCCCCTCTCCAATGGGAGAGGGGCGTCAAGAAAAGGATTTTAAAAGGATTTTAAAAATAATTGAAAATTGATAATTGAGAATTGATAATGCAAAGTTGTCTGAACAGGATTAACGGGATTAGAGGATAGACAAGATTATTTTTTTTACATAAAGAAATTTGTAATTGACCGGATATAGATGAATTTGGGATTATTGGGGAATTTGATTAAATTTACTTAGCATATTTACTACTGAGAAATTGGAATTATGGATTTCTGATTTTGAGGGTACTTATAAAATGACTTCAGAAAGATAGAACATTATGGTGAATTTCAGATTGAATAATACAGATTTTTTGAAAAAGGAGATGGACTGAGGTACGTGTTGCTTTTTTGTGTTTTGTAATTTAATTAATTGAAAAATGGAAAATGAATTAAAACAAGTAAAATCGTTTGACTATGAACAGCACAAACAAAATGCTATTAACGAATATCTTAAAATAAGAGATATTTATAAGTCTTTTTGTATTGAATTAAAAGGAATTTTAGAAAAATGTCTTGTTGAAAAAAAAATAAATTTTCATTCAATAGAAGCAAGAGCAAAATCAATTGATAGTTTAGGTATTAAATGTATTATTCCATCTGAATTTGATCAAAATAAGCCAAAATATATCAATCCTATAAAACAAATAACAGACTTAGCTGGTATACGAATTATTACTTTTTTCCCATATTCACTCATGGATGTTGATAAAATTATTAATTCTGAATTTGAAATATTAGAAAAAAGTGATAAAGGTGAACAACTTGACAAAGAAGAAAAATTAGGCTATCAAAGTATTCATTATCTTATAAAATTAAAATCAAAAAGGTTTGAATTAGCAGAATATAAAAGATTTGATAATTTAATAGCAGAAATTCAAGTTAGAACTATTTTACAACATGCATGGGCTGAAATTGAACATGATATCGAATATAAATCTTTTACAACAATTCCTACATTTATTAAAAAAAGATTCAGGGCTCTTGCTGGTCTTATTGAGATAGCTGATAGAGAATTTCAATCTATCCATGATGATGATATTAAACTAAGAAATGAAGCCAGACAATCAGTTTTAGAAGATCGATTAGAAGAAATTGAAATAACTCCAGATTCTCTTAAGGCATATTTAGATAAAAGACTTGGAGTCGATGGAAGAATGACTGATGTATCTTATAGTTATGAAACAAGGTACCTCTTGAAAATGGGATTTTCTAAGTTGAAACAAATTGACGATTGTATTAAAGATTATAATGATGATAATATTAGTAGAATATTAGAGGGTTCTAGACAAGGACAAATAAATCGTTTTGATTTTTTATTACTTGCTGGTATGGGAGAGAATTTTATCAATATACATCCTTATTTTATTGAATATCCAAATACAAAAGCTATTTATAATGAACAGTTAAAAACATTGATTAAAAAAGGAATTTATATTAAAAACTATGTACCTGAAGAAAAGAAATGATTTTTTTAGCAATTCTTGAAAAATTTTTAAATAATAGTGTTATAATTTGTTTTTAAAAATTTATTACATTAATGAAAAAAGATAAAAAGAACAGAGTATTTATATCTTATAGTTATTATGACAAAGAGTATGGAGAGAAAATAACTAATGCACTTCGATATAAAGGAATCGAAGTATTTATTGATTTAGATCCAATCAATACAGGGAGTTATTTTTTTAAAAGATTACAATATTTATTTGAATCAAGTGATACAGTATTAATCTTAATTTCCAAAAAATTTAATGATTCGACATTAACACATAAAGAAAGTGAAGATCTATTTAATTTTGCAAAAAAAAGAAAAATATCAATCATACCTGTTCAAATAGAAAACTGTAATATTCCAGATTCTTTACAGAATTATCAAACAATAAATATTTCAAAAAACTTTGAAAAAGGAATAGATAGTATAATAAGAAAACTTGAGATTCTACCCGATATTGATTTTGATAAGTTTAGTCCTTCAGAATTTATAAATTTTGTCCATGATTTATTAGGAGAAATTGGATTTAAAAATTTGATTTGGTCCTATTCAGACCATTATGATTTTGGATATGACCTTATGGGTACTTATTGGAACAAAGATCCATTTGGATTAAGAACACGAGAGACATGGTTAATTGAAATAAAATTTTATAGAAGTGATAGATTTAGTATTAATTCTATAATAGAATTATTTAATTTATATTATTCAAATAAAGATCCAAATACCAAAGTTCTATTAGTAACCAATAGTATTTTAACATCTACTGCAGAAGAATATTTAAATGATATTAAGACAAAGAAGAATTTTCCTGTTACTATATTAGATGGAAATGCACTTAAGAAACTTGTATTAAAAAGAAAAAGTATAATCAATAAGTATTTCAGAAAATGAGTCAGGTAAACGATTTTATAAAAAGGTTGGATACTTGTCCACAAGGTCAATCTGGTTGGGTTCAGTTTGAAGATATTTGTACCGATATATTAACTTATTTGTTTGTACCACCACTGATCTATCCCAAAATTCAACAAAGGACACTTTCTGGTGTGAGGAGAAGAGATGCGATTTTTCCAAATAGAAATGTTACTAATTCAAATGATTTAAACACAAAAAATTGGTATCATTTATTTCTTGAACTAGGAGCTAGGATGATTCTAGTGGAATTTAAAAATTATGATAACACTGAAATTGGTCCAGACGAGGTAGATCAAGCATTTAATTACTTAACAAATCCGATGGGAAGATTAAGTATATTGGTATGTTCAAAAGATCCTAATGATCAAGCAAAAAAAAGACGAAACACTATATATTCTAATGATAAAAAAGTGATACTATTTTTAAATAAAGAACAATTAAAAGAAATGTTGACAATGAAAGAACGTAATGAAGATCCATCTGATTTAATAATGGATTTATTAGAATTATTTTACTCACAACATGAATAAATTAATACCACAACAACGACTTATAATTAATATAAATTTCTTAATTTTACTTTATTAGATCTGCTGATTTGATTATATTATTTTCTTGATAATTGAGATATGATGAAAAGGAAAAAGATATATAAAAAAATTCGGTAATAATAAAAAAGTCGCACATTTAAAATTATATTTTAAAACACAAATTAGGATATCTTTCATTGGATAAATTTTATGGATAATAAGGTTATATCACCACCAGCATTATTAGCTTTAAAAGAAGCTTTGACGTGTATTTATTGGTATAAGGATGATTTAAAAAGTTTTATATCAAATTCGATAAAATATAAGTTATTGTTAGATGAATTTGATTGGAATAAAGAATATAAGAGAAATATTGTTAATTCACTAATTGAAAAGATGTCTAAGAATCAAACTATTTATCAAGAAGATTTGTTAGAACTTATAAAAAATGTTGTAAATATAAATGATTTTAGTCATCTTGAAATGTTAGAAGATGGCATTGAGAAAGCTAAAAAAGCAAAAAACTCAATAAATGCCCTAAAATCTTATACAGATGCTCATCTTCAATTATATGAAGATGTAAAAATTATTGAAGAAAGAAAAAAGCTAAGTAAGGAAATCCTAGAAAAAACTGAAGGTGTTAGAGTAAAACTGATTGAGTTAAAAGCACAATACTTTGAACTATTAACATCACATGATGCACAAAAAAGAGGATATATACTTGAAAATTTGCTTCGGAATTTATTTGAATTATTTGATTTAGATCCTAAATCATCTTTTAAATGTTATGGTGAGCAAATTGATGGTGCATTTCGATTAGATAATACAGATTATTTATTAGAATCTAAATGGGTAAAAAATCCAATTGGTTCAAAAGATTTAGATAGTTTCAAGGAAAAAATAAAAAGAAGATTGGATAATACTTTAGGTCTATTTATATCAATAAATGGATTCTCTGAAGAAGGTGTAAATACGCATTCATCCGGTGAAAAAAAAATTATTTTGATGGATGGTTCTGATATTATGGCTATACTTGAGGAAAGAATAGATTTACGTATTTTAATAAGGAGAAAGAAAGATTCTGCTGTTCTAAGAGGAAATATATATTTAAAAGTAAATGACATTCTCTCAGAAAATTAAATAAAAATCATTACAACAATTCCTCTCTCATTTGTCTTAATCGTAGCAATAAGTGCTGAATTAGTAAATAAAAAAGCAATCGTGTGTTTCTATCGAAGTTCACCGCTCAGGTTTCCACAGGTTATTTTAAATGTATGTATTATTTCTCAGGATAGGAAACATTTATTCCTGTTTATTTAGCCATTCCAATAATTCCTTAATACTTCCTGTTGCAAGTGCAATACTCATGTCAGCGGCACCATAATATATTTTGAGCGTATCTCCGTCAGGAGCTATGGTATAACCGCAGGGGAAAACCACCTTGTTCACATCTCCCTGCTCCTCATAAGGTTCTTCAGGGCCAAACATCCATTCATTGCTGCGTTTGAGCAGGAGTTCCGGTTTTTTCAAATCAAATAGAGCGAGACCGAGACGGTAAATACAACCGGCGGCATTTTGTTTCACTCCATGATAAATCATAAGCCAGCCCTGAGGAGTTTCAATTGGAGGAGAGGAGAGCCCGATTTTATTAGCATCCCACCATGCGCCGTGTCTTGCTTCCATAATCAATTTGTGACTGCCCCAATGACGTAAATCGGGCGAATATGAAATCCAGATGTGTGCCCTTGCAGAACTAACCGGACGATGGATCAAAGCCCAATTGTCACCAATACGATGAGGGAGCAATGCCGCATCTTTATCTTCAGGCTGCATAATAATTCCATACCGTTCAAAGTTATGGAAATCTTGTGTAAATGCCAATGCAACACCCGGACCATCGCGAGTGTAGGCGGTATAAACGACTGCATACTTGTTCAATTCCGGAATCCAGGTTATTCTGGGGTCTTCGATTCCCCAGATTTCTTCGGGGAAATTTTCAGGATCGGGCATCAAGGTTGGATTTTTGTCAATAACCCACCCATCTATACCATTAACAGAACGGGCGGAGCAAAAATGTGAATGCCCATTTCTATCCTCAACCCGGCACAGAAGCAGTGTAGTGCCATCCTGCAAAAGAGTAGCCCCGGGGTTAAAAACACTGTTAGCAGGATAAGTCCAGTCAGCAGAAGTAAGAATAGGGTTTTGTTTATAACGTTTAAGAAGTTCGGGATAACTGTTTTTCATTTAGTGTTAGTCTCCAAAGTTAAAAATGAATTTTCATTTAATCGCAGTTCGAGTAATGCCTGGAGAAATGCGAGAGTAGATTCGGCTCCCTGGTTTTCATTCAAGCGGTCAGGGTGAAGCCCATCGCGGCATCCACCTGAAATGGGGTCATATATTGAGAGATTCAAATCGTTGCGCCCCAGGAACCATTCGAAAGCACGGCGTGCTTCTTTTCGCCAATGTTCATCTGAAGTTATCCTATATGCTTCGAGACATGCAGACACCATGGTTTGAGCTTCAATGGGTTGTTGGTCAAATCTAGCTCTAACGCCATCTTTTGTATAAAATCCATTAGAGCCGATAGGTACAAAATGACCGCCCGGAGAATCCGCTCTTTGCAATTCAGCTAACCATTTTAGAGATTCGAGACCTGCTTTTGTCATATCATTATTCGGAATCGAATTGCCGCAAACGAGCAAAGCATGCGGCAAGGCGGCATTACAATAACTCAGACTGTTTTCGAACCATCTCCAATTGTCAGTGCGATTATTTTGATAAAGTGTCATTAACCGATCTGCCAACTCAATCCGGACATGGCTAACTTTGCTGTCACCGGCATAGCGTTGTGAATATTCATGGATACCCATGACAGCAAAAGACCAGGCACGAGGACTTTTCATGTCGACAACAGCAGGTAATGTTTGTTCAAATAATCGTCCTGCAATACTCTGAAGAGAAAGAGTTTTTGACCTCCCCAACACAGTTCCTAAAGCCCAAATAGTTCTGCCATGGCTGTCATCCGAACCACTCATTTCTAACCATTGCCGCTGGTAATTAAGGAAATTTCTGAAGTGCCCGTTTTCAGAATTGAAGGCAAATAAAATGAAAGCAAGATAACGGGAAGCAAGATTTGTAGGTTCGTCATCAATTATTGCTTCCAAAAGAATACTGACAATTAATGCACGAGAGTTATCATCTGTAGTATATCCCTCATCATAGTTAGGAATGGTAAAAATCGAATGTTGTAACATTCCTGTATCATCAGTCATTCTCAACAGGTGGTCAAGTTTGAGTGGCGGGAGTTCGCCACGCCTTTCACCTAATGGTTTGACTATGGGCAAAGGAAGTTTCGTAGAATGCATACGTTCAATACGTGCTTTTTGAAAGCTCTCCATGTAATGCTGTGCCGCCTTGGGCCAAATCATATCCCTGCCGAACATATAAGCCCTTTTACGCATTGCATGACGGCTTTGTTCATCATCCAATAACCTGATAACCTGCTCTGAAAGTGAATCCGGGTCATGAAAAGGTACAAGCACACCGCGTTCTTCAGCAAGCATTTCTTCGGCATACCAATAAGGAGTCGAAATCACAGCTTTACCAGCACCGAGAGTGTAAGCCAAAGTGCCGGAGGTAATCTGTGCTTCATTTAGATAGGGAGTGATATAAATATCAGCAGCACCTATGAATTGTACAAGCTCTTCCAAGCTTACAAACCTATTATAAAATATTACATTACTTTCAACCTTTTTTTCAGCTGCCAACCATTGAAGTGATAATCTGTAGGATTCACCATCATGCCTCTTAACATGCGGATGAGTTTCACCCAGAACAATATATACAACGTTAGGGTATTTTTCTAAAATTTTGGGTAGAGCAGAGATAACATTTTCAATTCCTTTACTTGGAGACATTAATCCAAAACTGAGTAATACGATTTTTCCTTCTACGCCGAATAAGTCTTTATGAAAACTCGGGTCAACGAAAGGAACATCAGGAATGCCATGGTGAATCATGTCTATCTTATCAGGAGAAATATTATAGATTTCCTGCAAAAATTCTGAACCACGTTCACTCATTACTATTAATCTATCTGAGAGAGCGGCAACTTTTTCGAGAACTAATTTTTGTTCAGGATTCGGTTCGCGGAGAATTGTATGCAGAGTTGTTACAATTGGCATCCTTAATTCCCTAAGAAGTGCAATTATATGACTCCCGGCACTACCGCCGAAAATTCCATATTCAAATTGAAGACATACTATATCAACATTATTAATGTTAAGAAAATCAGAAGCCCTGCGATAAGACTCAATATCTTTTTCGGTCAATTCAAATCGGACACGGGATGGATAATCATACCCCTCCTCGATGTCATTGACAGGCATAGCAATACAAGCAGTATTCGGAAATTCAGATGCGATTGCTTCGCTCAAGTCGGTAGTAAATGTTGCTATGCCACATTGTCTCGGCAAGTAATTTCCGATGAATGCAACTCGTTTAATATTAGTCTTAGTAGTTCGGTTTTTAATCTCGGAATTTTTCATTTGTTTTATATCTCTTTAATAATATTTATTAACAGAAAAATCCAAATGGCGACCTTATATGCAAAAATCAAGGACAGGTGCAATGTAATAATGTATTGTTTAAGTGTCCAAAAGATTTGAATTCAGATTAGGTGTTTTCTTATTCTACCATTAAAACTGTTCTAAAAATAACTTGACATTTATTATGATAATTTATTGTAAAATCAATTAATTAAATTCAGTGACGATTAATTTGTTTACAGGGAAAAAAGCGTAAAAAAAGAAACATATAGATGAATATGATTATTTATTTCAGAAATGAATAATCCAATTTTTTTATATATATTGTTTAAACACAAGTTTTTACAACAATTCCTGCTCTTATCTGTCTTATATGCAGCTATAACTGCCGAATAAGTAAATAACTAAAGCAATCGTGTGTTTCTATCGAAGTTCACCGCTCGGATTTCCACAGGTTATTTTAAATAAATGTAGTTTAAGCAAAATGATTTATTTAAAATAATTATAAGGTTTACATTGAAGAGATTAAAATTTGAAGAACTGCATTTGTCAGATGAAATGCTGAGGGCTGTCGTCGAAATGGGATTTGAAGAGCCAACGCATATCCAGTCGGAAACCATCCCGACATTGATGGAGGGTAAGGATATTATTGGTCAGGCACAAACCGGCACAGGAAAGACTGCCGCTTATGCCATACCCATCCTGGAAAACATAGAAAACGGCGCTAATTACATACAGGCGGTGGTGATGTGTCCCACACGCGAATTGGTAATCCAGGTGAGCGATGAATTTCAGAAATTGATGAAATATAAAAGCAATATTACTGTTGTGCCCATATATGGGGGACAGGAAATCGGGAGGCAGTTGAAGGCATTGAAAAAAAATCCGCATATTATTATTGGCACACCAGGACGCACGATAGACCATATTAAACGGGGAACATTGAAGCTGGAGAATGTCAGCTTTGTTGTACTTGACGAAGCGGATGAAATGTTGGACATGGGATTTAAGGATGATATTGAACTGATACTTGCTAAGACACCAAAAACAAGGCAGACAATAATGTTTTCGGCGACAATGCCTGAAGACATAATGAGAATAATGAGGAGACACCAGGAGCATCCGAAACAGATAGATGTTACACAGAAAAAAATTGATGCACCGAAAATTGAACAAGTGTATTTTGAATTGCATGAGAAAACCAAACCGGAAGCATTGTCGAGGCTTTTGGACTTACACAATATCAAGCTGGCTTTAGTATTTTGCAATACGAGGAAGAAAGTTGATTCTTTGGTGGAGATACTGAAATCGAGGGGATATTTTGCAGAGGGATTGCATGGCGATATTAATCAAAACCAGAGGGAAAGGATAATGAGTAATTTCCGCAACGGCTCTACTGAAATACTGGTGGCGACAGATGTTGCAGCGAGAGGAATTGATGTGAACGATGTTGAGGCTGTGTTCAATTATGACCTGCCGGGAGATGACGAGGATTACATACACAGAATAGGCAGGACTGGCAGGGCAGGCAAGTCGGGAGTTGCATTTACTTTTATAGTCGGCAAGGAAATTTACAACATGAGAAGAATAGAGAGGTTAAATGAGATTAAGATAAGACGCGCGATGATTCCAACCCTCGATGACTTAGACGAATCGAGACTGGAAGGCATAAAGAACATATTATCGGAAACGATAGAGAAGGGACATCTGAGCAAATTCATAAATTATATTGAAAAGTTAGTTGATGAAGATTTTGTAACGATGGACATTGCAGCGGCTTTATTGAAAATCACATTAGACAGGAAAAATGAGAGTTTTGACAATTCGATGAATTTCCATGATTATACATTCCAGGAGACACCAAAAGAGGGCTTTAAGCATAGGAAAGGTAAAAGCGGAAGCAGGAGAAACGATAAATTCAGAAGTGGCGGCAGAAGCGGCGATAGGAGCTACAGCAGTAAACCTGAATATGGCTTCGATAAAAAGAAGCGGGACAAACGCAAGAGTAAAGAAAATAAGCCGTGGAAAAGAAAGAAGAAATAGGTCATGGAGGTTGGAAGCTTGAAGACGGAAGTAGGAAGAGAGAAGCTGGAAGACGGAAGTAGGAAGATGGAAGAGTCAGTGAAATCAAGGTGAGATAAATTATATTCATTTGGATATTCAAATCAAAATGTAACAAGCACAAAAATTTTCTGAAATCCAGCAATAAATTTCATAAATTTCGTTTTAACTAAAAGGAAGTTTATGTTCAACTAATTATTAGGAAGATACAATGCAAAAGATAACGCCTTTTTTGTGGTTCGATAAACAAGCCGAAGAGGCAGTCAATTTATATACATCAGTTTTCAAAAATTCCAAAATAGGTACGGTTGTACGCTATGACGAGAGTGGTGCAAAAGCATCGGGAATGCCTGTAGGAACAGTCATGACAGCAAGTTTCCAACTCGATGGGCATGAATTTATAGCGTTGAACGGGGGACCTGTTTTCAATTTCACACCTGCCATATCATTTGTAGTATATTGCAACTCACAGGACGAAATAGACTATTTCTGGGAAAAACTTTCTGCAGGGGGAAGGACAGACCAATGCGGCTGGCTTCAGGACAAATTCGGAATATCCTGGCAGATTGTCCCGACTGAGCTCCCAAAGTTGCTGGGCAACGGGGACGGTGCTAAATCGCAAAATGTTATGAGTGCATTACTTAAAATGACAAAAATTGATATAAATGCATTAAGGAAGGCATATAATTCCTGATGTATTAATTATTGAATAATATTTATCCGTATAATTCAGTTTTTTTTGTAATTCCGTCTCAATTTATTAGATTGAATTATCTTAAATAAAAAATTGATTTCTTATGGCAATAACTCTTCTTAATGAAAGTGAAAAGCCCGGGAAACAGCATTACCGGATTCTATTTATGAGCTGGGCAGGCTGGGTATTTGACTTTTATGACCTAATGCTTTTTACTTTTCTACTGATGCCGATTGGCAAAGAACTTCATTTAAGTGACATTCAACTTTCTTTCATTTTAGGTTCATCACTTGCAGCAACTGCAATAGGAGGGGTAATATTCGGATGGCTGTGTGATAAATTAGGAAGAAAATTAATATTGCAATTAACAATTCTGATTTACAGTTTTGGAACATTTCTTTCAGGGTTCGCACCAAGTCTGGAATTGCTTTTAATATTCAGAGTAATCACAGGACTCGGCGTTGGGGGCGAATGGGCAACAGGTCAAACGTATATCGGTGAAACTTTTCCGGCGAAAATGAGGGGCAGGTTTGGCGCATTCATGCAAACCGGCGCCCCGATTGGAATTGCCATTGCGGCGGTAGTAGGTGGATATTTGGAGCCAGTAATCGGTTGGAGAGCCTGTTTCTTTGTCTCGATTTTACCTGCGGTAATTGTGATTTTTATTCGTAAAAGCTTACCTGAATCGGATTTGTGGGAGGAAAAGAGGAAACAATCGAAGTTAAAAACTGAAGATGCAAAGAAATCAAAACCGGAGAATAAATTAATATTACTTTTCTCCAAACAATACAGGAAATTATTTATATTGGCATTGGTTCTTGCTGTCTTCGATATGTCTGCATACTGGTTCACATATTCATGGCTTCCGGGTTATCTTCATCAGCAAAGAAACATGCCGATAGCCAAATCGACAATTTGGCTGCTTGTAACTCAACTCGGAGGATTAACCGGATATGCAACTTTCGGGTTCATTTCAGACAGGACAGGAAGAAGACCGGCTTATTCTATTTATTCTTTAATAATGGCAATCGGATTAATAATGATAACACTTCTTTGGGAAGTCATTGCGGCAAATCCATTAGTAATATTAATCTTTATGTTTTTAGTCGGCTTTGGCACAGGTATGTTCGGCGGTTATGGTCCTTTATTTTCAGAATTGTTTCCGACTAAAATCCGAAGTACTGCAATGGGTTCGGCATTTAACCTGGCAAGAGGTATTCAGTTTTTTACACCGGTAATAATTTCATTAGTTGCAGTAAAATACGGATTATCAGGCGGAATTAGCCTGGCAGCATTATTTGCAATATTAACAGGCATATGGATATGGACATTTCCCGAGACTAAAGGGAAGAAATTGTATGTTGAGTCTGATTAAAACATTATTCTAATTTAAATCCGAAGTATATAGTTCTTGGTTTCGAAGGTCCGTAAATATAATTACTGTCCCTGAATTTTCCTTTATCAAAATCATTTTGATATGCATTAAAAATATTTTGGATACCGAGAAATATATTAATTTTCAATTCAGAAAAATCAAATGGAAGTGTATAAGAAATTCTACTTCCAACATCGAAAAAAGATTCAGAAATATGTAATTCATCTTTAACCGGATTTCCAAAGTTATTTTTGATACCATAGTGAGGAACTTTCATTTCTCCGGTAAAAGTCAGAGTGAATGCTGCACTGAAAGATGAATCAGCTAAATAAGTTAATGTCAGATAACCGTAACTTTCAGGGGACCTGAGAAAATCTTTTTCTCCTGTCAATTCGTTAGACCAATATACAGGTTTTCTATACATACTTTTTTGATAGGTGAAGCCGGATTCAAATTGAATTAATCCATCATAATTTAATCTGGCTTCACAGGTAGTTCCATAAACTTCAGCAAAGTTGCTATTTCTTTTTTCAAGTATTGAATACCCGTTTGAATCGGTGCTGATTTCTTCAATAATAAATACATCGGACAGTTCTGTGAAAAATCCTTCGAAAGTAAAACCATAAATAAAATGTTCGAAGGGAAAATCAAAATTAACCGAACCACTTATACTTCTTGAAGTTTCTTTCCTAAGATGTTCAGCCAGTGAAATTCTTTGTATTCCTCCGCCGGCAAATGCAATATGAATATCTGTATCAAATGCAAGTGGAGGTCTGAATCCTGTCGTATATGTTAATCTCAATTGCGTATTTTCAAATAAATTATATAATAGCGCAATCCGTGGATTAAAAACCAATTCATTTACAAAATTATGTTTGTCTGTTCTCAAACCTGCTAATAGAGTAAAATCACTAAACAAGTTCAAGTCAATTTGAATAAATGCACCTAAATCTTTTGATGTTTGATTAATTTTATACTCGTAAGATTTTATTTTATCATAGATTTCATCAAATAAAAAATCAGTACCAACTGTTAATGTTAACTCCCCAATAAAATTATTCAGTTTTTTATTTACCTGCCACCCAGCCTGAACCATTTGATTCTGAGTAATTCCGTAAGGCGGTGCAATGAAATGATGGAAGAATTTTGAGGAATCCTTATTGGTGATTTCGGGAATTATACCTGTATAATGTTTCCTATTTATATTCTGATAACCAAAATACACTTTTATTGAACTATTAAATTCATCGAAATAATAATTGTAATCAATACTGCCAAACAATATGCTATGATTTCGTTCTTCAGATTGCTGGGCTTCATGAGGCGGTTCATCAATTTTATCTCCACCCCTTCTGTATTCGTAAATGCTGCTGACATTTGCTTCAATCGAATTTCGAATATCGGGTCTATAATATAAATTAACACCGAAAGAATTATTTTCCAATTTTGGTAATTCTGAATAGCCATCTTCATTGTGGTCATAAGCATTCCTTGTTTTTCTTGTAGCAAAAATGCTAATTCCTTCTTTTCTGGAATCGGTTATCAATGATAATCCCAAATTCAGGTTTGTTTCATTTGAATTATTATTTATAATGGAATTCTCAAAGGAGAAATTATAAATATTATCATCGGGAAATTTTGTGATTAAATTTACAATACCTCCAATTGCGAATGGTCCATACAAAGCAGAACCACCACCACGAACCACTTCTATTTTATCCAGAATGTTAGTAGGAAGTTGTTCCAAACCGTATAATCCCAAAATAGGACTAAAAAGTGATTTCCCGTTAATCAGGATCTGGGAATAAGCACCACCTAATCCATTCATACGCAATTGAGTGTAATTGCAGGTCTGGCAGTTAGTTTCAAGTCTTAAACCTGTCTGAAAACAAATTGCTTCCGATATAGTATTTGCATGTAATGATTCAAATTCAGAACTAACAATTGAATTGACAATTATCGGAGATGTGCTATTACGTTTCTCAGTTCTGGTGCCGGTAACAACAATTTCACCTAAGCCGACCGGCATTTCTTTAATGTCGAAATTTAGTTCAAGTAATTTATTTTTTTCAATTTTTACCTTTTGTTCTACTGTTTCATATCCTAAATATCTGACAACAATAACAGCAACCCCTTCAGGAAGATTTACCAAAGAGTAATGGCCTGTCTTATCGGTAAATGTTCCATACCCCGAATCTTTCAGATATACTTTGACACCAGGAAGATGTTTTCCATTTGATTTAACATCTCCGAAAATGTTTGCGTCAGTTTTTATCTGAGATGACAAATAATTGTTTACTACAAAAATCAGTACAAATAAATATTTATTCATTTTTTAGTCTTGCCTAAATTTTATTGACTATAACAAACGATAGAAATAAAGAAATATTTTTTATTAACAGTTTAGTAAGAATTAATATTAAACCTGAATTGTTTAAATGGAGGTATTGATAAATTAAACCCGACATTTTTTTTATTGACTTATTAGTCCTTAAATGAATTCAATAGTTATGGATTCTTAAAAATAGGAAAGGAATCAAAAAAATTGGATTAAGTTTGATTGCTAAAAAATTTTTATTAAGTTAGGAAAATATAAACACATTGTAAGAAGAAAAATGAAAAATATATTACTAATCATACTTGCACTATCATTTGCATCATCATGTACTACATTCAGGACGGATATAACCCCATATAAAGTATTTTCACCCATTTTAGATAATGAACCCGTAATGTTTTATTTTAATGACCAAAAATTACCTGACAGTTCCGAATATGTTGGAGAAATAACATCTACAATAAATAATGTGGGTTTTGATGGTATAACCATACGGTCATTAATCAGTAAAGTAGAAAATGATGTTAAAAGTTATGGAGCCAATGCAATTCAATTATACAAGAAACAGGAGGATGACTCCAGAGATGAAATTTTTAAAGGGAAGTTATTCAGGTTAAAACCTTTTGGGAAAATTTCTATTGATATTGATTCCTTTAAACTATATTTATTGAGTAATAAAGATGATGAGTATGAAGGTATTTATGAGATTCCTATTGATGAAGATGAAAGAGAAAATCGGATAGATAGTACTATTAAGATTCTTTGTATGAAGAAAGACAGCATTAATTATGAATTAATTTATCTGAGCGGGTATACTCCTAATAAAAGCCAAATATTTGTATTTGATTTATATAGAATCTGGAAGAAAGGAGATGTTTATGCATATCTATATAAAACTGTTAATAAAAATATTTATAAAGCATTTGTTTATTCATTTAATAAATGTTTAGATAAAGGTGCATTTATCAAATTTAAAAATGGAAATTTATACCAACATTGCAGCAGGGGATGTATTCATGAAATGACAAAAATTTTTCCTGACAGCACAAAACCATATAATCTCAAAGGTTCTCTTACAGGATTTGCAATTAATAATAATCGAATTATTACATGTTATCATGCACTGAACGATAATGACATTAAAATTTATGTAAAAGGAATAAATAATGATTTCGAAAACAGAATGGAAGCTGTAATAGAAAAATTTGACGAAATTCTTGATATAGCAATCCTTAGACTTGTTGATTCATCAGTCACTTTAAATCAGGAGAATTTTCAAATTATTAATGAAGAAAAAGGGGTAGCTGATGAAGTTTATGTACTGGGATATCCAATGTCAGTAATAATGGGGGATGAAATAAAATTAACAAATGGCATTATCAGTTCGAAATCAGGATTCGCAGGTGATATTTCCATGTATCAAATTACGGCTGCAGTTCAACCGGGAAATAGCGGTGCCCCGCTTTTTGACAAAAAAGGGGCTCTGATTGGCATGATAAATTCAAAACTAATGTATGCGGATAATGTTGCTTATTCACTAAAGGCAACTTATTTAAAAGACTTTTTGAAAAATTCAGGATATAAATCAGTTTTTGAAAATTCTGCAATAAATATTCCTGTTGAATTTTCAGAGCATGTAAAATCATTTCAGAAATCAATATACATCATAGAAATAATTGATACAAAAGAAAATACAAATAAAAGGAAGCAAAGTAAAGGAAGAATGGACAGATATCAGAAATAATTGATATAAGGGTATTAATAAAGGTCAGTCATACATTTTGTATCACTGACCTTTCAAATTTTATTATCAATTCTTAAAAAGTATATTTTGCGCCCAATCCTATTCCAAATCCGGTTTGTGTGGTTGGTTTTGTTGTGTATCCGGTATAATCCAATCTGAGGTCCAGCTTGATATTCCTATTTAATTCGTAATAAGAGCCAATATGTAAATTATAAGCTAAATTACCACCGGATGAATTACCAGTCATAGAATTTCCATTGTAATTATATGTGTAAGAACTAATCCAATCATAAATGCCGAGTTGTATACCACTATAAGGTATAAAATCACAATCGTTGTCATCCCATAGATAATCGCAATAAGCATTGAAATCCCATGAGACATTGCTAATACTAGTTCCTGGAAAAGTAATTTTTGGTGTCCAATTTGTATATCTGATATTAATTCCTGTTTCAAAAGGACAATGTGGAAAGGAATAACCGCCATAAATATCAAATCCAAAACTTGTTTTTGTTAGATTTGACTCTTCACCTAATGGGAAAATAGTATTGAATCTGCCTCCAAAAGTTGTTCCCGGACAAGATAAAAGTGAACTTGTAGCAGTGATAAATAAAAATAAAGCAATTATTATATAATTAAACATTTTTTTCATAATTACCCCGAATAATAATGAAGAATATGATAAGTTAGTTTAAACAAAATTATTAAATAGTTACGATTAATTAAATAAAAATTTATTTCGTTGTAGAGAAAAAAAATAGATTTTTTTTATCATAAATATATAACTAAAAAGCAATTTAGTTGCAGTTGAAACTATTTATTAATAATTTATTCGGGATTGAAATTAAAATTTTGATAATGTTTGGAATTAAGTGAAAAAATTATTTTCAGCAAGTTTATTAATTAAAATACTTTTTATATTCATAATAGTAATTTTCAGTTCTTCAATATGCCTGGCAGAGGAATCTGGGAAGGAAAGTAAACCTTTCGAGCCTATTCTAACAGAAGAAACCTTGCCGAATGAAGTAGGGGAGTGGGATTTAAGGTTTAATATTGATTATTCCAGATATGATGATGAAATAGATGTTACTTTACCGCATTTATTATTATTCTTTGGAATATTAGAAGATATCGGAACTGAAGTCAGCATCCCATTTTTATATAGAAAAAAAAGTAACGTTGAATATGGCATTGGTTCAATATCTTCAAGTATTAAATGGAAAATTTTAGAACAAAGTAATTGGTTGCCTGGAATTGTTTTGGGAGTCGAACTGGGATTGCCCACAAATAGTTTTATTGAAGAAACCGAAGAAAAAGCATGGGGGATATCACCTTATATTGCATTCATAAAGAAAATAAGTGATTTCTCGATTCAGGGAAACATATCAAGGTCTGTCGAATTACCTGTTTCAGGAAATGAAAAAATTTATAGCACTAATTTAAATCTCGCATTGATTTACCCGGTAATAGATGAAAGTTTATATTTAT
Source organism: Ignavibacteriota bacterium (assembly GCA_016219595.1). GTDB lineage: Bacteria > Bacteroidota > Ignavibacteria > Kapaibacteriales > UBA2268 > XYC2-FULL-35-21. The sequence continues at coordinate 51,815 of JACRLY010000031.1, forward strand.
TGGGAGAATTGAACAGCTCCTGGTTGGCATATCAAATAAATGAAACCTGGATAGCACCCGGCATTAAATATTTTCTCAGGAATGAAGATTGTATTGCATTTGCTGTTCCTATTGGCACAGGTAATTTGAGTTCGGTTTTTCGATTTATTTTTCAGTATCAGTTACAATTATAATTATCAAAGAAAGCATGAATATATTTAAATTTATAAAATCCCGGATACTTTATAAGCTAATAATCAGGTTTGTTTTTGTTTCGCTTTTTGTTGGAGTTGTAAGTTATTTAGGATTAAACACAATCAACGAAATCGAAAAAAGTTATGGACTAATATCTACAAAATCGCTTCCTTTAATTCAGCACTTGAAAGATATGAAATTTGCATGTTTAAGGCTTGTCTCATCTGCAACCGAGTACGCATATTTAAGGACTGAAAGCAAGGATTTAATTGAGACCGAACCATTGGAACAGGAAAGTAAACTGATCCAGCAGTCCTGCCAATCATGTCATGATGCATTTAAAAAGTATGAGGAACTGGTTAACAAATCATTTCCTGAATTGCTAAAACAAACTAATTCAATCAGAAAATCAGGAGACCGGTTACATATTGTATCAACTGAATTTATTGAAATGAAAAAGAAGGGATTAGAAGGTTCGGAAACAGTGGAAAAAAAAGAAGAAATGGAGCATTATGAAATGCAATTTCTGAATGAGATTAATAATACAATAGGATATTCTAACAGTAGATTAAAGTCAGAGAATTTAAACATGGATTCAGCAATTTCTTCATCATTCAAGAAAATTATTTTTCTCAGTTTGATGACATTTTTCTTCAGCGTGATTATAGGTGTTTTATATTCCCGTGAATTATCGAAACCTATTACGAAATTGACAAAACAGATGAACGAATTCAAAAAGGGGAATTTAGATTCAACATTAGAAATAAAATCTTCGGATGAGATTGGATTATTAGGGACAAGTTTCCAGGATATGGCTTCAAAGATTAAATTACTGATCACTCAATTGGAAGGTGAGATAAAATCCGGCAAGCAGATACAAGAAGCTCTGACAGAAAGCGAAAGACAGTTGCGAAATTTTATGGAGAAAGTTCCTATTGGGATTTACAGGACTACACCTGACGGTAGAATTTTATTTGCTAATCCGTGTATGGTAAAAATTCTCGGATATGAAACATTAGATGAATTACAGAAAGTAAATCTTGAAGAACAGGTATTTGAAAATCAGCAAAAAAGAAAGATATTTAAAGAAAATATTGAAAGATACGGTGAAATAACAAAATATGAAGATACATATATTAAATTTAACGGCTCTAAGATTTATATAAATGAATATGCTACATGTATCAGGGATGAAACTGGAAATGTTAAATACTATGAAGGAATAGTAGAAGAAGTAACCGAAAGAAAAAAAGCAGAAGAATCACTAATAAATTCCCAAAAGCTATTTAAAGATTTAAATGATTCAAAAGACAGATTTTTCTCAATAATTGCACATGATTTAAAAAATCCTCTCAGCACTTTCATCATGTCTACAAAAATGTTATCCAGTAATTGGAAAATGTTCGATGAAGATGAAAAAATTCTTTTATTGAAACAGATGTATGTTAATTCAAAAAATTTGCTGCAATTCCTGGAAAACTTGTTGACTTGGGCAAGAAGCCAGAGCAGAAGTCTTGAATTTAAAAGAACAAATTTTGATATTTCGGAACCAGTAAAAAATAGTGTTCAGTTGTTAAATCCGGGTGCAGAACAAAAAGGAATAATTATTACATCAGAAATAAAAGAAAAAACTATTATATATGCAGATTATGACATGATTACAACTGTAATCAGGAATTTGATATCCAATGCAATTAAATTCACAAAGAAAGATGGAACTATAACAATTATTTCCGAAGAGTTCACCGACAATGAAAATTATATCGTTATTAGTGTAAAAGATACCGGTATCGGCATGAATAAAGAAAGTATAGATAGCTTATTCAGACTTGATGTAAGGCAGTCAACACCAGGGACATTAGATGAAAAAGGTACAGGGTTGGGATTATTGATTTGCAAGGAATTTGTAGAAAAGAATAAAGGCAAAATCTGGGTGGAAAGCGAAATTGATAAAGGCAGTACATTTAGTTTTACTGTATTAAAACAAATGCAGACAAACTAATTATACAATCAATTATATATAAAAAATTTTATTTATTTCAATTTCACGGTAGTAATACAAGTTTTATTTTTATCGAATGTTCCGATTATTTCATCTCCGTATAAGGAATTATATGCAATTTGCAATGTAATATTCAAATTACGTGGAAGCCACAACTCAAAGAAACCATTTTTCATTGTAGTTTGATTCCCGCCATATATAATGTTGCCAAGGGAATCCTTAACAGTAACTGCAAAAGTCTGTAGCTTTAGCTCTCCGTCACAACTTGATGGATAATGTGTACTGCAATCATGGGTATTTTCAATATAAGGTGCTATAGCAACATACATCTCATTTGATGGTAATGGCTTCTTGACTTTTCTGCCATCGGGAAACTCAACAATGAGTTCAATTGGAGTGACATGACTCGATATCTTAGATTTAGTAAATTTCCATTCATTTGCTAATCCGATACCAGATTTGACATCAAGACTGTCTATGGTTGCAAAATCACTGTCATAATTCGGGTCAGTTGATTCCGAACAACTTATGAGAATAATCAAAGAAATTAATGTTAATATAATTGTTTTCATTGAGACACCGTGAAAAAAAATAAAAATAAAAATTTAATATTCCTTTTAATCTGTATTTATCTTTTCAATTAAATTTTTGCCGACTGTATAAGCATATATAGAAGCAGGTTCAAAATAATATTTAAATCCTTGAATTTCAATAACACCTTCTTTATTTACTGTTGTTACAAATGCTGAATCCAATTTATTTCTTTTACAAAAATATAACAAACTTTTTAAATCACCCGGTTTATTAAAAAAGTGATTACTCCATTTAATTTCGACAGCCCATCTCGGTTTAAGTGTTTCTTCATTCAAATACACCATATCAACTTCTCCCTTTTGCCATCTTGCATATGAAAGAAGGAATTTTGAATCATGTAACCATTGTGAATAAATCGCAGTTTCAATTAAATGTCCCATCATATCATCTGTTGCTTGTATTGGAGTGAACAATGCACTGCGGATTGATGTATTTGTTAAATATATTTTAAAATAATTAGCCCGCATGAATTTTCTTGAGTTTTCATCTACTCTGTGTACGATTTTAATTAAAAAAGCAGTTTCAAGGTAAAGTAAATATTTTTTTAAAAGGTGTTTTTCAACACCACTATCTTTACTAATATCATTTAGAGAAATTTCATTTCCGGAATTGTAAGCTAACATTGTAAACAGAGAATTCAATTCCTGAACATCCTGAATACCGTATAAACTTGGCAAATCCCTCAATAGTACTTTATCAACTATATCGCTTCTAATATATCTTCCCGGATTTTGTTGAATTATTGGAGAAAAAATAACTTCCGGATACCCTCCAAAATTAATATAATCGATAAAATGTCTGTTCAATTCATTTATATCCTGAGCTCTGTAAGTTCGGGAAATTTTTCCATGTAATTTTTCCATTTCAGGAACTAATAGGTTGTCTAAATCTTTCAAATTAATATATTCACAAAAAGTAAGCGGAGGCAACATGAATTCAGTAAACCTTCCAGCTCCGCTTTCAACACTTTTCATTTTAAGTGCAGCAGCGGCAGAACCTGAAACAACAAATTTGCATTTTGGGTAACTATCAACTAAAACCTTTAAATTTATTTCCCAATCCTTAAGGTATTGTATTTCATCGAAAAATATATACCAACCAGTCAAAGTATTATCCAAAGTTGCTTGTCTGATAATAGTAAATAATTTTTCAAGTCCAAGGTTATTATAGACAGGATTTTCAATGTTCACATAGCAAATTTTCTTTTGCTCAATACCCTTTTCCAGTAATTTTTGAATTGTATGAAATAGAATTACAGTTTTACCTACTCTTCTTGGTCCCATAAGAACAACAGCTCTATTAATAGTAGATTCTTCAACAATCGGGTAAAATAAATTAAAATAAAGTCTGCGATTGAATTTATTAATTTCATCATCAATTTTTCCTGAAATCCACCAGGGATTTTCAAATATTAATCTGTTAATTATCAATTCTTCTGAAATTGTAATTAATGTACTTCGTTTTGGCATAAAAATCACAAATATTATAAATAATGTATATAAATATACACTATTTAATATTAATCTCCAAAATAAAAAAAATTTCCCGAATATTTATAATTAAAAAAAAACCGGAATCTTCAAATAAAGATTTCCGGCTATAAAATTTTAAAAATTGTATTCTTATTGGAATTTCTTTGTGCCGTCTGGCTGGTAAACATATCTGAAAGTATACATTCTTGTTTTATCATTAGGGTCAATAACCTGGGGTGCGTCTTTGTAATAACTTATTACTTGCAATTTTGCATATTTACCGTCAGAAGTTCTTATTAGTAAAACAACACCGGGTATTGCTGTTATGGTTTGTGCTGCTCCGTCATAATGGTACCAGCCGTTATCCGAACCGGTAGGAATGGCAGGAGGCGCAAGTTGTGTTTCTGTTACCCAGCCTGTTTCTGGGGCTTCGGTAACTGAGTTGAAATCAGTTTGTCTCAAAACAATAGCAGCACCTTGTCCCGGTCCCCTGACTCCACTATTGACAATAATTGTTGTTGAAGCAAATCCGAGGTCCCATTTTGCTGTATTAGAATCGGAAAGTTCAACAAATGAACTATCACTTAGTCTGAAAAAAGTGAAATGTCCTGTTTTTCCTGTATCTGCAGGTAGATTGCTGATTGTAGTACTTCTTGCTGTATTTGTGTTATTGGGTTCTGTTACTTCTTTACTGCAAGAAATTACTAAAGCCATAGCAATGAAAGAAAGAATTAAAATATGTGTATGTTTCATAATAGACTCCAAAAAATTATTATTAGTACTTATTTAGATTTAAAGTTAAGTTTATGTAAAAAGTAGTCCCGGGGGATACTGATAACATTCTGATATCTTTATACCCAAGGATATTATCTATTCCAAGTTGTAAGGTTAATAATGAAAAAAGTTCTTTGGAAGCAGTCAGATTCCAGATAACAGTAGGAGGGGCGTATTCTGATTTGTCATCCAAAATTCCGTTGCCATTTAAATCAGCCCAGCCATATTGACCTTTGAATAAAGCTCTGATTGAAATATTAGCATTCTCATCTACCCAATTATACTGAAGTTTTAATGCTCCGGAGTGTTCTGGTCTGTAAAACAATCCTCCGTATTCAACCTCCTGAACAGGTCTATCGATTCCAGTAGAACCTCTTTTATATATTTTTTTATTCCTGATTTTATCCAGTACATCCTCGTCACCTGTTTGAAGAAACTGGTAATTGATTTCAATCATGAAATTGCCGATTAATTCCGATTTTATTTTCGCCTCGATACCTTGAGTATATATCCGGTTTAAATTAGTATAAGTATGCAAATTCTGACCGTTCTTTTTTATTCCAATTCTCAAAAATTCAATCATATCCGATATATTATTTCTGAAAGCATTTGCTTTAAATTCGAAATACTTGTCATAATAATAATTGAATCCGAAATCAAGTGAGAATGAACTTTCAGGATAAAGTTTCGAGATATTTTTCGGTTGGATAAATAGGGTATCAATAATTCCCTGATCATTCATTTTTCTTATACCCTCTTCTACATAAGCCACACCAAGTACCGAATACCCTGCAAATGGATTTGTCCAGTCGAGATAGAGCTGTTCAAAGTCAGGAGCTTTGAATCCGTTTCCGATTGAAGCTCTCAATGTAAGGTTTGTTAATGGATTATACGATACCGCTATTTTGGGGCTAAAATGTGGATTATAATCACTATGGCTGTCATAACGAATACTGGCAATTAAATTGAAATTGCTGTCAATATTTGAATCGTACTGAAAATATCCGTATAGCAAGTTTGCTGATTGCCCTCCATTTGCTATTTGCCCAGCTTCGACATTATCAATCTCTCCTCCTAATCCGGCAGTTATAATATTTGCAAAGAGGAAACTATACAGATTTGACTGAATTTCCATTTTTTTTGTACCTTGCCAGAAACTATAATCAGAATAAAATTCACCTGTAGCAGCATAATTTGAATTTGTTTTAGTTCCGAAACTTGTTGTATATGCCCGTGCTTCCAAATCAATTTTATCGGAAAATTTGTGGTTGAATTTTATTGAAAAATTTGTTTCATCATTTTTAACTAAAGTATTTACTAATGAAGAATCACCTGATGCAATAACAGTAAATTTATTTTTATCATTATCAAAATTTACTCTTCCTGAAAATTTAAGGTTTGTATTAAGAGAAAAATTATAAAAAATATCAGTATTGAATGTATAACTTTCAACTTCGGGTACAGTCTGCCCTAAATTTGTTTCCTTCAAATTAAAACCTTTAGTAAAATACCTGTTAATGAATAAATCCACACCGAGTTTATGTTCATCATCAGTATACTGAACGTTACCGGTCAGGTCAAGTAATGAATTACTGCCGTATCTGAGCGAGGTTTTAAGACCTAAAGGAATAGAAGGTTTTTCTGTTATAATATTGATTACACCGGCAAGTGCATTAGAACCATAGAGAGATGATGAAGGACCACGTACAACTTCAATTCTTTGTACATTACCCAAAGTAAATCTGGATAAATCAAGAATTCCACCTGTTCTTCCTGCAACAGGTTCTCCATTCAGAAGTATTAATGTATAATCAGCATCCAAACCCTGCAACTGTACACCGCTGCCATGATTATTCAATACATTCAATCCAAGTTGTTCGCTCAGAGCGCCATCCAATTTAAGAATGCCATGGTTTTCAATATCCTTATCACTTATAACATCTGCTGGTATAGGAAGGTTCTCCAGGTGTTTGTAAGTTCTGGTACTGGTTACAACAATCTCATCTGTTTTTTTATCAGATGGGTAAAGTACAATTTTTATATCATCAAGGTTATTATTTAAATCCAGGACTGTATCTAATGTATGATAACTAATATGTGAAAATCTGATATTATATTTTCCTGCAGGTATTGTTGGAAAACTGAAATAACCTTTACTATTTGTTGCAACGGTTTGTTTTAAATCAGATATTTTGACAGTAACGTATGAAATATCATCATTTTTCTGATTGTATACATTTCCGCTTATATGTACAGTTTTATCTGATGATTTTAATAAAACACATTCAAAAACTAAAATACAACATATTAAAAAAAATTTCCTCACACCACTAACTCACTCAAAAAAAACACTCTTCATTTATATTTTGATGTGTTTTATCTATTCTTTATATATTTTCAAGTAATTTTCAAAAACAATCAATTTACTCCAATACAAAATTATTAAAAAAAAAGACAAATTTATCTTATTATATAAATTTATTTCTTTATTATTTTAAATGCATGTGACCATTCATTTCTTAGAAATCCCGGGATGCACCATAAAATACAAAGGTTTTCGATTGTACCGGCTGCATTGGCTTTGCCCATATCTTCAACACTCCACCCAAATTTATCAAGAATCTGAGATACTTGATTCCTTGCATTGTCATCATTACCACAAATAACCATAGTAGGTTTAACAGAATCGAAATCCGGGTTTACCATGAAAGCAGCACCTACACTGTTGAATGCCTTAACAAATTTGCCATCGGGAATATGTGACTGTAATCTTTCCATTAAAGAAGAGTCATTATTTGTGAAGAACTTAATCACACCATTTTCCGGTGGTTTTGAGTCATCAATCGGATTTGTAGTATCAATAATTATTTTACCACTGAAATTTTCCTTGCCTGATAAATCTATTGCTTCAATAGCATTAGTACCTTTTACTGCTAAAACGATAATTTCAGCAAATTTTGCCGTCTGTTTAAAATCACCAACGAGTCCTTTGAATCCGGATTCGTATTTCCAATCTTCCAGTTTTTTTATATCCCTGCTGCCAATCATTACATCGTAAGAATGATTTGAAAAGCCTTGTGCCAATACTTTTCCTACCATTCCGGAACCTAATACTCCGATTTTCATTAATACCCCAAATATAATATAAAAATGAATTAAATTGAATGAATGATAAAACGAAATTAGAGTTGATTTAGTATAGTCTAATATTTTATTTATTACATGCTAATTTCAGATTGAAGAATTAAGTAGATTACTTTTCGATTGTAATTTTCAGAAATGAGTCTTCATCAAAACTAATAATTTCTTCTAAATCATACCCTCCAAATTGAGCTGTCGAATATGGAGTATAACTTTCGGAATATTCAAATTGAACATTTTTTGACTTCATTCGATACTCAAGTTCTTTGTCATTTAGAAAAAGGATGTATTTATTTTCTTTTTGAACAAAATCAATTTCATTAATTACTATTTTCAAACATATTTCAGTCAAACTATTATTATTAGCAATATCTTTTGAATTTAAATATTGAAAGTAATTGATTTTTTTATTTTTGTTGTCAAAATTAAATTCAAATGTCCAAAAACTCATATCACAAATAAAATAATGATATGGAATGGATGATATATTAAATGTGTCATTATGTGATAATTCAGAACAACCAATGATATTATGGCTGTAATCTTTCTGAAAAACTATTGTATCCAACATATTCACAT
>JACRLY010000082.1 GCA_016219595.1 Ignavibacteriota bacterium
AATAATGACATTAATAAGTTGTTTTGCTTATTCACAGACTGTTGATGAAATTGTCAATAAAATGGATAAAAGCCGTGGCGGTTCAGAGGCTTATTCCAAAATACAAAACTGGAAAATGACCGGAACTACATCAATGATGGGACAAAGTATTGCATTCATTCAATATTTTAAAAAACCAAATTTGTTTCGTTCCGAACAAGATATGATGGGACAGCATATCGTACAAACATTCGACGGAAAGCAAGGCTGGATGATTAATCCCATGACAGGAAGCAGTGAACCGCAGCCTATGGATTCAATGACAATAGAACAGATGAAAAAGATGAATGATATATTTGAAGGTCCTGTCACTAATTATAAAGAAAAAGGTTTAAAGATCGATTTATTGGGAAAAGAAGATATTAAGGGAACAAGTTGCTTTAAAATGAAAATTGTAAACAAGCAGAGCGAATCAACTTTATGGGTTAACTCTGAAACGTATCTACCGGTTCAGATGAAATCAACAGTAAATCAAATGGGACACAACATGGAAGTAGAAACGGGATTTCTCGATTACAAAGATTTCCAAAATGTAAAAATGCCTACCAAAGTTATCATGATGGCAATGGGAATGGAAATAGCAATGCTATTCGAAAAAATTGAAATAAACATTGTTTTGGATGATGCAATTTTCAAAAAGCCATGATAGCTAATAGAAAATTTTATTATTTAAAAATTATAACCGGTATTAAATTGAATACCGGTTTTTTTATTCATTAAATAAAGATGGTTGTTCTTCTTCATCGGTTTCTTCTATGACAGGTTGCTTAATTTCCTTAGGATATACCCCTGCCTGTGCCGAAATATTGAGCAACACTCCGACTGCAGCACCATGAAAAATGACAGCAGTACCTCCATAACTGATAAACGGCATCGGTAATCCTGTTGTTGGCAATAAACCGCAATTGACACATGCATTCACCAAAGCATAAATCGAGAGCGTTATAATAATACCGCAGGATAAAAAATATCCGAGTATATCAGGAGCATTTTTTGCTACAATCATACCCCGCCATAGAATAATCAAAAATACTATTATTATTATTGCAGCTCCGATGTAACCGTATTCTTCACCAATCACCGAAAATATAAAATCCCCATAAGATTCAGGTAAAAACAATGCACTCTGCCTGCTTTGCCCTGGACCCAAACCAATGATTCCTCCATTCCCAAGAGCAATTAATGATTGCTGTAACTGGTAATTGAACACTTCTATAACTTCTGATGATTTTGAAATTCCAAGAAATGCAGATACTCTTTGAATTGGGTATTTTGCTACTATGGCATAGGCTGTAAGGATTGCAAATCCTACAATAGACAATCCTCCAAGATGAAAAAGGTTGACATTGCCTATGAACATCATTGAAATTGATATAACAAGTATAATAAATGCAGTCGAATGATTTGGCTGGAGTAAAATCAGGAATGTAACAATACCGCTCCAAATCAGTAGAGGCAGCATTCCCTGTTTAAAATCTTTAATATATTCCTGCTTCTTTGTCAATAAAACAGCAAGATGTAATATTAAAGCAAATTTTGCAAGTTCGGAAGGCTGGAACCTGAAAAAACCAAGATTTACCCATCTCGATGCTCCCTTAACCTCTTCTCCGCCGAATAAAACAAATACGAGCAATCCGATAGAACAAATCAGGAAAATTTTTGAAAGCTTTGCTATAAAGTGGTAATCAATTCTTGAAAATAGCAGTAATGCAAGTAATCCCAAACCTATTCTCACCGAATGACTCAGAAATAGTGTCTCTTTCGAGCCGAATTTATGTTCAGCAAACGGCGCACTGGCACTATAGACAAATGCAAGGCTGAAG
>JACRLY010000080.1 GCA_016219595.1 Ignavibacteriota bacterium
TACATCCCGGAAAACAAGAATCCTGCAAGAATAATATTTATTATTGCATAAAAGTTAATACTGGGATTTGCAAGATGACCCAATCCGAATAAAATACTGTTCATCAGGATTGCAATAGTAATCCCATATCTATCAAGTACAGCCTGAAATATAATTCCCCGGAATATTAATTCTTCAATTATTGCTTCAATAAATATAATGATGGAAATATAAATAAATACATCGGTTTTTGGGAACATATATTCATCAGAATAAGCTGAAAATATAGTTGCAAATATGATTATTATAAATACAAAAAACAGATTCAAACCTGCTCCGACACCAATATCTTTCAATGCCCATTTATCTGGTTTTATTCCGAATGCATACCATTTGCCATTTTTACGTAGTACTTCAATAATAACTGACAGACCGAGTAAGATGAATAAAACAACGGCTTCAGTCAAAATAGATATTAAAAATTCAGTATCCCCGCTTTTTTTTAAATTCTTTGTATAGATTAGAAGTGGTAATATCAAAGCATTCGAGAATGCAAAGAAAACCAATACTCGTATCCACCAGCGGGCGGTCAAACGGTGAATCGTATCCATTTATTTAATTACTTTGAATTTGTTTGGAAATCTCTAAAATGTGTTTTTCTATAAATTCCTTCATTAAGTTTCGCACTTGTTCATGTTCATCGCCTTTAATCATGAAATTCAATTGAGGACAATAGGACGCATAATTATTATCCCCTCTTTTACGGATAAGGATTTCATAATCGTCCGGATTGATACTATTTGATATGTTTGCCATCATAATTTATATAATTAACAATTAATAATTCACAATTAACGATAAACTTTATTTTTAATTATAATAATAAAATGACAGCAATATTATTATTAATCAATTAAAGTGTAATCTGAACCTATCAATTTGAATATGTTCATATAATACAATAAATTTGCAGGACTTTTTAATAATGATTTTGGAAGAATTGAGTCAGTTAAAAAAATTTATAAGATTGTTTTTTATTAGACCCGGGATAGCTGTTTCCAAGGTTCTTGATATTTATTCCAATAAATTCAAACATAAAAAGTTGAAAGATAGGTATTTAACTAATAGTTCATTCCAGCAAAATCCATTCAAATCCGGGCAAAAATTATACAACTTAAATCTCTTTCCTGACCTTATCAACAATATTAGTGAAATAGAGCAAAATAAGAAAAATGATAATTTTGAAAAGTTAGTTTTAAACTTAATAAACCATAATTTTAACCTTTTAGGTTCAGATTGGAAAAATGTCAATAAAATTGTGAAAAATAAAATCAAAAATCTTTCTAATGAATTGGAACAAAATAGAATAATAGATTTAATTGATAAAGATTATAGACAAATTGACTGGCAAATTGATTTTAAATCAGGTTACAGATGGGATGTATCAACATTTTATAAAGATATTAAGTTCGGGACAAAAGCCGGAGCAGATATAAAAATTCCTTGGGAACTTGGAAGGATGCAGCAAATTCAATTACTTATCATTTATTATGAATTAATAAATAAAGATGGAATTGATAAAAGTGTTATTAGCAGTGAATTAAAAAATCAAATTTTGGATTTTATAGCTTCAAATGCACCCGGATTTGGAGTTCAGTGGGCTTCTACTATGGATGTTGCAATCAGGGCAGTAAACCTGGTATTAGCTTCATCATTTCTAAAAAAAGCAAATATTGAATTTGATAATGATTTTGAAAGTTATTTAATAAGTAGTATATATGAGCACGGGAAACACATTATTGATAACTTAGAATGGTCAGCCGGAATGAGGGGGAATCATTACCTGGCAAATATAACCGGAATAATATTAATTGCATCTCATTTGCCCATTACTCAAGAAATTAATTCATGGCTTGAATTTGGAATCAATGAACTTATGAATGAGATTTTATATCAATTTAATGAGGATGGTAGCAATTTTGAGGCATCGACAAATTATCATTTATTTTCGGCAGAAATGGTTTTCTCATCAATTTTTGTATTGCTTAATTTACCAAAGGAAAAATTAACTGCTTTAAACTGTGGGGTAAAAACTTACTACAATTATGCTTTAAAGAAAAATAAAGTTTTTAATGGTTTATGGTTATTTGACGCTGAAAATAAAATTAATTTCAAATCCAGGATAATTGATAGACTGAAAAAAATATATGAATTCTCATCAGCAATAATTAATGAAGAAGGTGTAATACCGCAGATAGGGGACAATGATAGCGGACAATTACTAATTCCGAATTACGATTTAACATTCGAAAGTCATAAACCTTTTGGAGCAAATCATTTAAGTCAACTTGATTTAATGAAGAAAGTATTGGAATTAATTGATAAATTAAGAGATAATTCAGATTTATTACAATTTTCAGTACCAAAAGAATTTAAGGATTTTGGTCTGTATATCTTAGAGAAAGAAAATGTCAGATTATATATTAAGTGCGGAAGTATCGGACAAATGGGAAAAGGAGGACATAGCCACAATGACCAGTTATCATTTGAATTATTTATCGGAAAAGAAAATGTCATAGTCGACCCGGGCACTTATTGTTATACATCTGAGCCTCAATTAAGGAATGAGTACAGGTCGACGAAAATGCACAATACATTATGGTTCGAAGGACTTGAACAAAATGAATGGTGGAATGAATCGGCAGATGATTTGTTCTGGCTGAAAAAAGATAAAGCAAAAGCAAAAAAAATTGAGTTTTCTGAAAACCAATTTGCAGGTGAACATTTTGGATATAGAAAACCGCATAAAAGAGAATTTACAATTTTAAAGTCGAATGATATAGGTAGAGAGACATTAGCAGAAAATATTCCGATTATTAGTGATAGTCAAATAGCAGAATGTATCAAAGTAAAGGGTGTGGATACTTGTGAATTGAATAAAACAAAAAATATTTCTTTTCATCTTGCACCTGGAGTGTTAATAATAAATGAAACTGAAACAAGTTTTATAATTGGAGTAAATAATAAAAAAATTGAAATAATTTCTTCAGCCGGCAAATTCAGAAAAGAAAAATATTTTTATTCTCCTGAATATGGCTTAAGAATAGAAGCCGAAAAACTGGTGTTGATAAGCAGTGAAAACAGAATTGAATGGCAGATTGAAATAAAATCAGAATAATCAGGTTTATACATATATTTTAAAAACTAAATTCAAACAAATATGGGTTGTATTATTAAGAATCAAAGAAAATCTATTTTCAGATTATTTTTAAGTGTATTAACTTTAAGTTTTATTTTTTCTTTTTATTATTCTTCATATATTATTGTTGACAGGTATATTTCAGAAATAAGCTCAAATGTTATAATTACAGCTATTGTCAGACAGGATGTTCCGGATGATTCGGTAAAGTTAACATTAAAGAATATAAAATCTTTTTATTGGGTGAATAAGGCATTTCTTATTAAACCGGAAAAAGGATTGATAAGAACCGACAGTACAATTGGTGGAATTTCTCAAGACTTACTACCGGAAAACCCTCTGCCATCCTTAATCAATGTTTCAATTAAACAAAACTATCTTAATAGATTCAACCTTGCTAAATATAATCTGCTAATTAAAAGAATAGATGCTGTTGACAGTACTATATTACGCAAGAATTTTGCCGATACAGTGTTTTTAATAAAAAATCAATATTCTGTTTTATCTTTGATTATAGGGATAATATTAGGACTAATCGTAATCTTTATCACATTTTTATCTTTGAATCCGGAATTTATTAGTCTCAAATTATCTATAACGTACAAAACCGGAATAAAAAATTACAATCAATTATCAAAAGCAATACTTGGATTGATGTCTGTGGTGGTTTCAATAAGTATTGCCATCTCTTCAGGAATTTTATACCTTCTTTGGTATTTGACTGTGGAAGAACTTAGCTGGTTTTCCGATACACATTGGCAGGTATTAGTATTGAATTTCTGTTTTGTGATACTGTTGTTCGGTATAATTTATTTGATATTATACCTGGTAAATGAACCTAAAAGAATCATTAATGAAAATGTTCCGATAAATAATGAAAGTATTGAGGAGATTATAATCACTGATGATACAGTTGCAGAACCAACAAATATTGAAATTGCAGAATTAACTGAAAATAAAGAAATCCAAAAAAATGGTGACATAATTGAAGATGAAGTTGAAGCTACAATTCCTGAAAAAGACGAAATCGCTGAAAATGTTGAAATAGAAAACACCAGTGATATTCAGATTGAGGAAATAACAGCAAATAAAGAGAATGAAAATACTGTTACAGAAAACATTAAAGTAGAAAACTGGGAAGATGACATTACTTGACAAATACATTTTAAAGCAGATAACTATTACATTGCTGTTCTCATTAATAGCATTGTGTATAATATTTGTTATTGTGAATCTATTAGAAAGTCTTGACGAGTTTCTTGACCAGGATGCAACATTTTTTACTATATTTAAATATTATATATATTTTCTGCCTGAAATCCTGAAGCTTCTGACACCGGTTGCAATGTTGATTTCCACCTTGTTTTCAATCGGAAGACTTTCATCGAATAATGAAGTTATAGCTATGAAATCGGGAGGAATAAGCCTTTACAGGATAATGATGCCTGTGGCATTTTTCAGTGTGATATTAAGTTTTGCACAATTATATTTCAACGGATGGGTAGTTCCGGCTGCTAATGAAAAGAAAATTGATATAGAAAGGAAATACTTAAATAAAGCAGCAGGCGGAGGGCAGATTTTCAATCTTTATTTCAGGGATAATCCTGAACGAAATATTGTTATGCAGTACTATGATGCAGACATGAAAACAGGAAATAAGATTGCAGTCGAAGAGTATACAAGCCAGTCTGAACCAAGATTAACAAAGAGAATAGAAGCAGACAAAATCAGATGGGATTCTTCCAAATCGGTCTGGAAAATCATAAATGGTATTGAAAGGAATTATTCCGGCGGGGCTGTTGATACAAAGCGTTTCGATACTATAAATTATTCAATAAATCTGACTCATAATCAAATTATCGAGCTGAAACGTTCTACAGATGAAATGAATTATGATGAACTTTGGAATTATATAACGATTCTCAAAAGGGGTGGCAAAGATGTAAGGAAGCAGGTTATTGAATATTATGGAAATTATGCATTTCCTTTTGCAAATTTGATTGTAATATTATTCGGAGTTCCATTTGCTTCAATCCGAAAAAAGGGTGGTCTTGCTATCCAGATGGGTGCGGCAATGGTTATTTCATTCCTCTATCTTGTTTTTACTAAAGTCGGGCAGACTATAGGTTATTCTTCCGATATAAATCCGGTTTTTGCAGGTTGGATGGCAAATATTATATTTTTTATATTTGCATTAGTCAATCTATTTAGAACAAGGACTTAATAATGTCGGGAACATGTAAACTAAAATAATTGAGTTGTTCATTTCTGAAGTATATAAAACTGTATTTTTAATGTATATGTTCATTTTCAGAAATGTTTTTATTTATAAGCGATTAATGATATTTTTGAATAAGAAAGGTATAACAAAGTAATTCAGAAATAAGAGATAAATTAATTAGTAAAATTTAACGATAATTATGAAAAATATTGATACTCTTTCATCACTCGATGGCAGGGCAACCCTTGCTGAGGTTTATAATGAACTGAGATTCGAAAAACAGTTGTCCAATTTCTCTACATTGTTGATTTGTTGGAGAATTTGTGTCAGGGAGAGGGAATTGTTCCGTTATGTAAAAAAAGATGTAACTGTTCTTCATCCTCTTGGAATCTTTTCAGGTACAGGCCTGTGGATGGAAGAGATACTAAACAGGTACTACTTTACAACAATTAATTCCTTTGTATATTTTGGTGCTGCAATATTACTTGTGCTTATCGGATTAAGAAGATTTACCAATTATGTAAATCCCGATATCGTACTTGGAGGTGTAGCATTCGAAGCATTAATGCTGATTTTTATGTTTGTTGTAATGTTATTTACGCCGAGTGAGGAACTTGAGACATTAAAAGCAAGGACAAATGAAAATCAGAATACAATCGAAGACCTTATTGTTGAGGTAGGAGAAATAAGCAGGGATTTTGCAGCAGTGGTCGTTCAACTTGAAAAACTCTCTGATTCTTTCCAGGAAGTTTTGAAACAACAAAGCAATCTTACATTTTTAATCGGTAAACTTTCCGATAATTATTCAGATGCTTCTGCACCCAATCCACAAATGCTCGAAATAATGAAAGAAACTAATTTTGCTTTGTCGGAATTTAAAAATACTGTTAACAACCTGAATAATGCTGCAGAATTACTCAAAAGAGAAGAAATTGAAATTGCAGTCAGGAAAGAAGTAGAGAGGGTTTTAGTAAATAAGTTAACTCAATAAATTCTCAATTGGGAAGTTAGAATTCTGAATATAAATTTAGATATCTGATTAATAAAATGAAATTAAGATATAGAAAAACGATAGAAATATATTTTGTTTTATATTTAGCAGCCTTGATTTTTCTATTGCCTTCACCTGAAGATGATAAAAAAAATTCTGATGAAAATAATTCAAAGGTATTTCAAATACCTTTTTCAATACAACCCGAGAAAACAACATTGAATTGCAGGCTGATACTTGATTCATCAGGTGTAAGGATAATGTCGATTGATTCTATGAACACGGTGATTTATTTCGGAGATGTCGAAAATGTGGATTTTGAATTTACAATCGAAGACCCATTACTCAGGCAAAAACTTTTTTTGAAAAACGAGGAGGACACATCAAATCCATATTTCAGATTCGTTGCTAATAAGAAATCCCAGTCTGCTGTATTTTTCTGGAGTCCACCTATATTCGAAAGGGCAAATAAGACTTATAATGTGACGGTTACAGCGGTTGCCAGCCTGAAAGATGAAAAAAATGTTTCTGAAATAACTCAATCTTTCGAGACAAATAGAATAATAAAAGCTCAGACAAAATTCACCCTGAATATGATATATATGAATGCCGATTTAGTTGCAAATGGTACAGGGCTTCAACAGAATCCTAATGAAGCAGGTAACAGATTTAATGGTCAAAATCAAATATTTACAGGATTTCAACCTTCCGGTGAAATTGATATAAAATCTGAACAGGGTTTCATCAGGTCATTTGCCTATAATAAATGGACAAATATTATTAATATATACGGCGGTACTTTTGGGAATGATGTAATAAAATATAATTTGCAGTCAAAACCTGATTATGATGATAATGGGGGAACTGCTTCGATTTTGAAAGTGGAACAAAATAGAATTATAATTGGAGGTATTACCCCTTCTTATGGTAAATTAAAAGTTCTGTTTACTGCTATTTCAAAATATGATAAAAAGGAAAGAAGTGTGGATTTTGTTGTAGTAACTGAAAAATTTCAAACTCCGGTTTTCGACAAAACAATGTATCCCGAGAAGACTTATACTATAGACCCTAAAATCCCATTAATGTTAGGCAAAGATATTAAAGCAATGATTAAGGATGCGCAATCTGTAAGAGTCCAAAGCGAACAGGGTAATATTTTCCAGTTTACACCCGATTTAAGCGATACAGATAAAATTTTCACTCTCGAATGTTACATTGATAATAATTTATTAGGGCAGAAATATCAAATCAAAGTATTGAATTATCCAAATCCTGAAATTAAGGATGTTCAGTATATAAGAAATGGTGAAGTAAATATCATTACATATTCTTATGGTAAATATAACTCAAAAGATAATGTATCGGATATTTTAGTAGAAGGTAATGCTATTGTTCGTGAATTAAGGGGTAAGACACCTGAGTCTCCTGATAATATAACGCACGTACAGATATTCAGGTGTACACCGAGAAATCAGTCTCAACCATTTTCATTCAGAATTTATGCAATTGATTCCCGAGGAAAGAAATCCTCGCCAAAGAATTATGAAGAATAAATGAGAATTTGAAATTTGCAATTTTGACGGTTAACTGTAACAATTCAATTATATAAACGTAATATGAGAATATTTCTATGTATTTCATAGAGGACTTAGATGAAATTAATAATAAATGTAATAATTAAAATGCAAAGTTTGAAATTAATTTTTGTATCATACCTTTTATTTGTCATTTTGACAAATTATTCTTTTTCACAACTTAAATCGGAGCAAAAGGTTTTCACTTTGGAACAATGTTTAGAAATTGCATTAAACAATAATTATGAAGTTCAGGCTGCAAATGCACAGGTGGTTGCAGCAAATGCTGATATAACAAATGCATTCGGTAAATTTCTTCCATCAATTAATTTTGATGCGGGTTATAACAGGCAATTAAATATGAAAGGAATAACCTGGGTCGATAGTTATGGTAATGTTCACGGTTCTAATCCGAATTCATACAACATGAGTGCTATTGCCAGTTATGCAATCTTTAACGGATTTTCGAGAACAGCAAATTATAGCAGGGCTCAGGATGCGTACGATGCAAGTTATGCCAACTCCAGGTATATTTCTCAAAAAATTAAACTTAATGTATACAGGCAATTTATTGATATCGTAAAAAAAGCACAAATTCTCAAAACCAGGCAGGAAAATCTTGAACTTGGCAAAAAAGAACTTGAAAGAATACAGGCTCAATATGATGCCGGTGTAATTCCAATTGCTAACGTGTATTCTCAGGAAGCTGAACTTGGCAACAGAGAGTATGAATTAACAATATCCGAAAATGACCTTAATGTTTCTAAAGTGAAGCTACTCAATATAATGGGAATTAGAACTGATAATGAAGCCGATTTTCTTGAATCAAGTATTAAAACGAATACTAATGATAATGACATTACTAATTTTCGAACAAGTATAGGGAGTATAAATTCATCTATCAACCAGGCATTCAAATTAAGACAGGATTATATTTCACTGCAATCTGAATTATCTGCAAATAAATCTAATTTAACTATATCGAAAAGCGGTTACTATCCAAGTATCTCTGCATCGGGCGGATGGTCATGGTCAAATACAACACTTGATAATTTTAGTGAATTAGGAAGGTCATATATAGGATTAAATTTTTCTGTTCCGATTTTCGATAATTTTAACACGAGCTATCGTTCTGAAACTGCATTTTATCAATTAAAACAAAAAGAGATTGAAAAATATCAATTGGAGCAGTCGATAAGAACAGACGTCCAGACTTGCTATATGAATCTTGATGCGGCTGAAAAACAATTGGAAATAACTAAACGTGCATTGCGAGCTGCCGAACAAAATTTCGAAAGCTTTAAAGAGAGATTCAGAATCGGTTCTTCGAATATAACCGATTACCTGACTGCAAATAACCAGTTAATCACATCTCAGATTAACAGGATTAATTCGATTTATAATTATCTTCAGGCACAGAAAGAAATAATGTTTGCTATTGGAAAACTTGAATAAAAATATAAATATGAAAATTTATTATAATCAATTTGTAGATCACTATTCATTAATAAAAGCGCGGGGACTTTATGAAATGTGAAAAATGCGGGAATGAGTATTTATCTCAATCCTATTTCGCTACACCGACAATTTGTAATGATTGTTTTAATAAGTTGTCTGAAGAAGAAAAACAGCAATTGATGAGCCAGGCTTATAATTATTATCCAATTGACCAATATGCATACAGGATAGGATTCGGAAGAAGATTGGGAGCATACCTGATTGATTGGGCATTTGTTAATCTTTTATTTGTGATTGCATTTTTTGCAACTGGATTATATGATGAATTCAAAGGTTATTTTTATGATTTAAGCGATTTGATGAAATTTTTCCAGGACCCTGGTTTAATGCAGGAATTTACTAATTCTATTCTGCCGATTACATTTATTCTGACATTTATGTATTATTCGCTAGAAATTGTATTGGCGGCAACTCCCGGTAAAATAATCCTTGGAATTCAGATTGCAAACCAGGATAGAACACAAGCTACTATTATTACATTATTTACCAGGTTTGTGTTAAAACATTCCAATTCGATTTTCAGTTTACTTGCATTCGTTATTGCTGTCAAAGCATTTGATTTTGTAGGTTCCTTGCTTGGTTTAGCATTTATTGTCGGTTGCTTTTTTGTATTAGCATCAAAACGCCAGGGCTTCCATGATATGATTGCTAAAACGGCCGTTTTCAGAAAAAAAGAAGTTCTAGATAGGAATAATGTTGCCATAAATGATAATTCATTGTAAAATTTAGAATTTTGAATTCTGAATTGGAAATAGGAGTTAGGAAATAGAAAATTTATTGGAAATTGGAAATTATTAATTGATTTAAACAGGTTTAGTAATGGGTAAGAAAAAATCTAAAAAGAAATTATTTATTGTTCTCGGCATAATATTAATCTGTATAATTGTCATTTTTGCTTTTTTCTCCTCACAGGGGACAAAGGCAATTTCAGTACAGGTATCGAAAGTCCAAAAACGCACTATAACTCAAACTGTATCGGCTATTGGAAAAATTCAGCCTGAAACGGAGGTCAAAATATCATCGGAAACAAGCGGTGAAATAATATTTCTATCCGTGAAAGAAGGTGATACAGTAAAAGCAGGTCAAATGTTAATTAGAATCAAGCCTGATATTATAGAAAGTCAATTGCAACAAGTGTTAGCCGCTGCAGAAGCAACCAAACAGGATATCGATGCACGCAAATCTGAACTTGCCCGGACTAAAGCCGAATTGCAGAGAATGAAAGAACTTTATGACAAAAAATTTGCTTCACAGGAAGAGTACGACAAACTCGTTTCTGCTTACAGCCAGGCTGATGCTGCATATAAAGCCTCGATGTCACGCTATGACCAGGCAATGGCAAGTTACAGGCAAGTCAAAAGCAGCGCTGAAAGAACAATAATATATTCTCCTATCAACGGTGTAATTACAAAACTTGCAGTCGAACAAGGTGAAAAAGTTGTTGGTGTTGCTCAAATGACCGGTACAGAACTGATGACTGTATCTGATTTAAATGTTATGAATGCAGAAGTTGAAGTCGATGAAAATGATATAACCATGATTCATATAGGTGACACTACCCGGATTGAAATTGACGCTTTACCCGAAATGGTATATAAAGGTGTAGTAGTAGAAATAGGTCATTCTGCATTATTAAATCAACTCGGCACTCAGGACCAGGTTACTAATTTCAAAGTAAAAATCAGGTTATTGGATAAAGAAGCCAGGCTCAGACCCGGCATGAGCTGCAATGTTGAAATTGAAACTGAGACAAGGCATAATATACTATCTGTGCCTTTGCAGGCAGTTACTGTTAGGGACACAGTATTGGGTATGAGAGCAATGGAAAACAAACAGGACGATATGAAAGTCAATAAAGAGGAAGAAAAAGAAAACAGGGATAAAAAGAAGAAACCGCAAACCGTTGTTTTTGTTAAAAAAGGCGATATTAGCAAAATGATGCCTGTCAAGACGGGTATTAGCGATGATGGATATATAGAAATAATTGAAGGTTTAAAAGAAAACCAGGAGATTATTAGCGGTAATTTTCTTGCTGTCAGTAAACAGCTTTCTGACGGCACCAAAATTCGTGTTGATACTTTACTAAAGAAAAAGAAAAAAGCGAGTAGTAAATAAGTTACAATAGTTAGTAGTAGAATAATTTCTGAAAATATTTCAGAATAAACAGATACAATAGATAATGATTTGGAATAATGATGATTAATACCGAAGAAAAAAATAACGGGAACACGATAATAGAAATAGAGCATATTGCAAAGATATACCAGATGGGTACTGAATTTGTCCATGCAATTAGAGATATTACACTTAAAATTTACAAGAATGATTACCTGGCTATAATGGGTCCTTCAGGTTCCGGGAAATCAACCCTAATGAATATTATCGGATGTCTCGATACTCCAACTAAAGGAAAATATCTTTTTAAGGATATGGATGTCAGCGAGATGACAGACAATGACCTTGCTTCTATTCGTAATAAAGAAATCGGTTTTGTTTTTCAGACTTTTAATTTATTAGCCCGTTCGTCATCGCTGAAAAATGTCGAATTACCTTTAATTTATGCAGGAATAAGTAAATCCGTAAGAGATGAAATGGCAATGAAAGCACTTGAAAATGTTGGATTGAGCGACAGGGTAAATCATAAACCAAATGAACTTTCAGGCGGTCAGCGTCAAAGAGTGGCAGTTGCTCGTGCATTGGTAACCGAACCGTCCATTATTTTAGCAGATGAACCTACTGGAAATCTTGATACAAAAACCGGCCTTGAGATTATGAATCTATTTAATGAATTATGGAAGGCAGGTAATACTATCATTCTTGTTACTCATGAAGAAGAAGTTGCCAACTTTGCTAAAAGGATTATTAAATTACGTGATGGTTTGATAGAAAATGATTCTATAAATCATCAGCAATAAAGTTTGTCTTAAGAGTCTAATACCGTATATGAAGTTTAGTGAAATAACTGAGAATATTAAAATTGCCTTTGAAGCAATGAGAGTTAATAAACTCAGGTCTCTTCTTGCTTCTTTGGGTGTTGTTATCGGTATTTCATTTGTTATTTTGATGGGATGGGTGTTGTCAGGACTTGACCAGGCACTGGAAGACACTTTCAATATTATCGGTACAGATATGCTTTATATCGATAAATGGGATTGGGCAGGTGGAAGAAACTGGAAAAAAATTCGGCAGCGTAAGGATATAACTTATGACCAGGCTACGGAATTTTGTGAGAAAATAAAAAATGCAGAGTTGGCTATTCCTAATGCCAGGGAATTTGGTTATAAAATCAAATATAAAAATGAAGAGTTCCAGGGGATGAGTTTTATTGGTACAAGGTGGGAACATTCTATGACTCCCGCTGGTTCAACCTATATCGGAAGGCATTTCACTCAATTCGAAGATGATATTGGTTCTAATGTTATTGTTCTTGGTTATAAAGTACACCAGGCACTATTAAATGAGGGAGACCCGTTAGGACAATATGTGAAAATTGAAGGAAGGAAATTTCTTGTAATCGGAGTGATTAAAAAGCAGGGAACAATGCTTTTTGATTTTGTCGATAATCAGTGCTTTATGCCGATTAAAGCATTTCAATCAGTTTTCGGCAGATCCGGAAGGTCTGTCTCTGTTGCAATAAAAGCAGGAAGTATAAATAGCCTTGATGAAGTACGTGCCGAATCAGAAGGATTGATGAGGCAAATCAGGAATATAAAACCAGGTGAAGAAAATGATTTCTCAATAAATGAAACAAAAGCTTTCGAAAGCACGGTTGAAGTTCTCAGGCTATCGGTTTGGAGTGTTGGCATAGGTATGACTGTACTTTCATTCCTTGTTGGAATAATTGGGATTATGAATATTATGTTTGTTTCAGTTACTGAAAGAACCAAAGAAATCGGGATTAGAAAAGCGGTTGGAGCAAAGAAAAGAACTATATGGATGCAATTTATTATTGAAGCGGCAATATTGAGTTTTATCGGCGCTGTAATTGCTTTTATAGGTTGTTCCGTGTTTGTTTATTTAATTGCAACATTACTTCCTAAATTTGTTCCTGAAACAGCATTCTTGTCTCCAATTCTCCCTTACGAATTGCTTTTAATTGCTTCATTCGTTTCAATCTTTGTTGGCATGTTAGCAGGTTTGGTCCCGGCTGTCAGGGCTGCCAATCTTGACCCGGTTGAAGCTTTAAGGAGAGAGAATTAATTAATAGAAATAGAAGTTAGCAAATAAATAAAAGAAATTTTTGATTTGAATTAAGTTATTATGAAATTAATTCGGAATCTATAAAATAAAAACAAAAAAATATGTGTGAAAATAATTGTGAATTATTGAAATGAACATAGGCGAAAGCATATACCAGGCATTTGATTCGGTCAGGACAAACAAATTAAGAACATTCCTGACTCTTCTTAGTATATCAATAGGAGTATTTGCAATTATTGGTGCAGGTTCACTTGTCGATTCAATCAATGGTTCTGTATTCAGCGAAATGGAAGCTCTTGGCAGGAATTCATTTTTCATTTATAGAATGCCTGCTCTCGAAATGGGGCATAACTGGAGAAAATACAGGAAGAGAAAACCTATTACTTATTCTGTCCTGAAAGAATTAAAAAAGAAAATGACGCTTTCTGAATTTGTTACTGCTCATGGTTTTTCTATGGCAAATACAATCGAATACGGTGAAAATTCTACCGACCCGGATGTGAATTTAATGGGAGCTGACGAGAATTTTTTCACTGCTCAAAATGTGGCTATTTACAGGGGAAGACCTTTCACTCAAGAAGATATTGATTATAATAGAAATTTTGCTGTTATTGGTAATGATATTGTAGTAAAATTATTTCCGAATATCGACCCCTTAGGAAAAAGAATTAAAATAAAAAATCATTCTTATACTGTGATTGGTGTTCTTGAAGCAAAGGGTGCCGTAATGGGGGAGAGCCAGGATAACAGGGTTATAATACCTTTGACCGAATTTCTGAAATATTATGCATCAATGTGGGAATATGACTTATTTATTACTATCAAAGCAATTGATTACGAAACTTTAAATGATGCCATTGATGAAGCAATTGGTATTATGAGGTCGATCAGGAATCTTAAACCATGGCAGGAAAATGATTTTGAAGTTGAAACGAATGAATCCTTAACTGAACAATTTGCAAGTTTCACAGGATTCCTTTCATATTTTGGAGCATTCTCCGGAATAATTGCCTTAATTGCTGCCGGTGTAGGAATAATGAATATTATGCTTGTTTCGGTTAAAGAAAGAACCAGGGAAATAGGCATAAGAAAAGCTGTTGGAGCTAAACGTCGCTGGATTCTTACTCAATTTATTATAGAAGCAATTACACTCTGTCAAATAGGAGGATTCATAGGTATAATCATGGGTTTAATTGCTAGTGCCTTTTTCGGCTCTCTCATGAATATAAAACTTGTTCTTCCATATTCATGGGTTATTTTCAGTATTATTATCTGTACACTGCTCGGACTGATATTCGGTTCCTATCCTGCCTGGAAAGCAGCCAAACTTGACCCGATTGACGCATTAAGGTATGAATAATACTATTAATTGAAAATATTTATTCAATCTTTTAAATTCAAATTAGTTTATTATTTTTACTCAATGATAAATTATCCAATTCAGTAAAAATATCAATTTATATTTACCCTGATGAAAAATTAATTTAATTTAGATTAAATTATGTTTTTATTTAAACAAATTATTTGTTAATTTTTGAAAGGTTAATTAAAACATGATTTGTTAAAATATTAATTAAAATTCAGGAGATTATAGTTATGAAAAATTTTTCCTCCTTTTATATTTATTTATCTGTTTTCATTCTCGCTTCATTTATACATCAAATCGCATCAGCACAGTATTTACTCTCAGTTAATAAATTACCGTCTTGGCTAACTCAAGAAAATACTATTGAAAAAAAATTGGAATCTCCGATTGAAATGGCACCAAGAAATGCTAATCCAATGTCAGGTGAATATTATCAGAAAGCAATAGAACACTTAAAAAATATGCCGGATGAAAATATAAATTCTAAAAATAAAAATGCTCAAATACAATCAATAACTCAATGGCAATCTATTACTGCTACAAGAGTACCTCTGAAAGATAACCCCAACATTGCCGCACATGGTAGAATCAGAACTCTATATTGGTTCCTTAATTCTTCCAATCCTTCGGGCAGTATTTGGGAATCTTATATAGGTGCCAGTAGTGGCGGAATTTGGAAAAAATCATGGAACAGACCTGACAGCTGGTGGTATTCTTATGGAGATAAATTACCTAATCCTTCTGTTGGAGCCTTATGTGTTTATCACGATTACATTCGCGGTGATGTAATATATGCTGGTACGGGTGACTGGGAAAGATTCAATGGTGCCGGACTTTTTATGTCTACCGACCAGGGATCTTCGTGGAATAAAATTCCACTTATGGACGGTACAAATGAAGTCATTCCCACTGCAATAACTTCAATCATTAGAAAAGAAAATTACGGTTCTCCTGATACTATGTATGTTGCCACCGATATGGGTTTCTTCAGGTCTGCTTACGGTGGCACAACCGGATTTACGAGGATACCCATTGTTGCGGAACCCAATTGGGGTATTTTTGCTATGGTTAAAAATCCTGTCAGTCAGAATATATTATATGCATCTTTACCTTACAGGGGTATTTACAAAACTACAAATTGGGGTAGCACATGGTTTCCAGTTAATAATGGATTACCCGATATGAGTAAAACCGGCAGGACTATGTCTTTGGCTATCAGCCAAAGTAATCCCCAGGTTTTATATGTTGCTGTTACTGATACAAACAGCGATATTCAAGGCGTATTTATCACTACTAACGGTGGTGACATTTGGACAAGAACAAATGCTCCGAATGATATTTCAATTGCCGGGCAGGCTTTCCATGCAAATGCAATTGCTGTTCATCCTTCGGATTGGAGAATTGCTTATGTAGGTTCTGTAAATTGTTATATAACCAGGAATGCGGGACAAAACTGGGACAGGATAGATCCCGGTCATTCAGATATAACGGGATTTTATTTTCTCCCGAACAATCCAAATACGGTTATCATAACAAGCGATGGCGGAGTATTCATTCGTGATGACAGCAGAAATACAATCCAAAACACTTCTGAAAATTTTTCAGGTGGTGTGCCGCTACAGGAGTATGGGATGGACTATGCTGTAAGTGAGCCAAACATGATGATTGCCGGAACTCAGGACAATGGAACGATGGTTTCAACAACAGCTTCAGTATCTTCCACAAAAAATTGGACTGAATTTTACGGTTGTGACGGAGCTAATTATGTTTACATAGACCCTGTAAATTCAAACTACGCATATTTTAATTCCTGGTGCGGTGAAACTAATCCAAGATTCAGAACACCCAACAAAGGTATCAATGTTGATGATATTAACAGCGGATTGGCAATGGTTTATTATTCACCTATTGGGATGAATAAATTCAACACAAATTATATTTTTACATATACTAATCAAGCTGTTTACTTTTCATCCAATCGTGGTAACGATTGGAGAAGAATCAATAACCTTTCGATGGATTTTACTGCAGGACAATTTCCGAAGGAAGCACCAGCCGGATTAGCCGTAAGTAATGGTGCCGGAACTAATCCTGTATTATATGTTTGTTTTTGGAAACCTAAACCTTCCGACGTTATTCCTTCGGAGCCGAATCCTGAAAGAAAAATTTTCGTTTCTGAGGGTGTACCTGGTTCCATGATTAACAGAATATCTTATCTTCCTGATTTATCTACTGTCAGGGCTGTAATTGCTGATAACTGGAATCCAAATATAGCATACGCTTTTCCTGAAGCACCTGTTTTCAAATTATTTAAAACATCAGACAGGGGATTGACCTGGAACAATATTTCAGGTAGCCGGCCCGATTCCTCACTACCGCCGGCGAATGTGAATTATGCTGTTTCTGTTCCCGGTGATGCAAATACAATTTTTGCAGGAACTGATGTCGGAATGTTTAAAACCTCGAATAATGGTTCAACTTGGCAGAAATACCAATACGGCTTACCTATTGTACCAATAAATAATATTGTTTATATACCAACAGCCGGTAATGATTTACTTAAAATTGGAACTTTCGGCAGAGGATTTTGGGAAAGGATTATTGATGGTGATGACCCTAATTGGACTCCTGCACCTACTGTAATTCGGAGAGAAAATCGATGTCCAGATTCTTTGATTTATTGCCGTTTATATTGGTCTATTATTCATTTGAGGGCACTCGACAATCCTGTCTGGAGAATTCCTCCCGGCTGTTTCATGGTTGCTAACGGACAAGGTACAATTGAAAGGTCATTTGATGCCGGTCAGACCTGGGAAATGTTCCAGTTGCCAACAAAGGAAAATATTACTTCAATTGCGCCTCTTAGCGAATCTGGTGCTTTTGCTGTAGGAGAAGAAGGCGGTATGTTCATTACAAAAGACTATGGGCAGACCTGGAATCAAGTACAAACGCAATATAATGTGCCTCTACTTTCAGTTGCATTTTCATCTTTCAACGATGGTTACATTGTCGGTCAGGACGGATTATTATTAAGAAGCAACGATGGAGGAAATTCATGGTCGGAATTTATGAATGACCCGGTAAAAACTTTTAGTCAAATATATTTTGTTAATTCCGGCTTAGGTTTTATTGCTGGAATGGATAATAAATCAAAGCCTGCTACTCCATTTATGCTTAGAACAAATGATGGTGGTAAATCATGGTAAAATGTAATTGACATTCCTACCGATTTAATAATTAATAAAGTATTTTTTACATCCGAAACCAATGGCTTTATGCTTGGTAACGGAGGATTTCTAAGGCAAACATTCGATGGTGGAGCCAATTGGGAGAACTACGGTTACAATGAAGCAAAATCAGATTTATTTGATATTGGATTCAAAACTCAGGAAGAGGGATTTATCACAGGAGCAAACGGACTGATAATGAGAACTACTGACGGCGGTAAAAATTGGTACAAGGAAGAAACTCAGACAAGCGACAATTTTTATAATATCGTAGCCGATACAAACAATGTGATAGCTATAACTGATACGGTATTATATAAGAGAAATTACCTGAATAACAGGGAAACTTATGGTCAGGCTCTCATTCATTGGGTGAATCCTGATTATGATACATTAAAAATTACTGATGTTCATGATATCGATGGAGTAATCAATGCTCTCGAAGTATATCCTAATCCTGTTAATTCTGTTTTAAATCTTAAATTTTCAAATTCCGGTGCAATTGATGCTGAAATCAGGATTGTGAATTTAATTGGAAATGAATTAAAACTTTATAAAGAAAAATGTCAAACTCAGGGAACTTACCTTTTCAGTTACAATTTGAGTGATTTAGATAATGGAATTTACTTTATTCATCTCAAAACAAAATATGGAACTTTTGTGAAAAGAGTTGTTCTCATAAAATAAATTTACTGTTGTAATTTGTGAAATATCAGCCGTTGTATTGTTACTACGGTTGATATTTTCTTAATATCATTTTTGCATTGATTTAACTGTTTCTTCAATACCATTTTGATATGATGTCGGTTGAAAGTTGAATTCTTTTTCAAATTTACTACTGTCAAACAAATAATCGAATTCACTCTGATATAACATTTCCACGCTTTCGCTAATTATTCCATTAAATAATCCAATCATTTTCATCATCCATTTTTTTACATTTGTGTATTTGGGTTTAATATGAAATGATGATGCAACAATTTCAATAAACTCTTTACCCGTCATCACATTTCTATCTGTTGGCAAATGCCAAACCTGGTTATATACACTTTCTGTGTTACCAAGTATTGCCGTTGCCTTTCCCGCATCAGGAGTATAAGTAAAAGAATGGAAAACTTTATCATTCATCAACCATTGTGCTTTTTTACCATTCCTGTATCTTTCAAAAACCATGGCATTCACAAAACTTAAAGGAGTGTTAGGACCATAAAAATCAGCTGACCTTGCTATTATTGCCTTTAAACTTCCTTTGTTAAATTCATTAATAATCATTTCTGATATTTTTGCCCTGACCTCTCCTTTTTTGCTAGATGGATTAACTGGAGTTTGTTCAGTCATCCATCCATCAACTTTTCCATATAAATATACATTATCAAAAAATACAAGTTTTGTATTGTGGTTGATACAAGCATCTATCACATTTTTCATAATAATTGGCCATTGAACCTGCCATATTTTTATATCATATTTTAAACCAACTGTTAAATATGCTACCGATGTACCTTCAACAGCTTTTAAAGTTTGTTCGATATTTGTGAGGTCGGCAGAGAATATCTCATCTCCCTCATTTACTTTTACAGGATTACGGCTTACTAATCTGATTTTATCCGTATATGCTGTTAAATTTTTTGCCAAACCTCTGGCAATTACTCCATTTGCTCCTAATATTACCTGCATATTTATTTTTATTGGTATTATTAATTCATTTAATGGACTTACTATTTCTCAGCTCCAAACCAATCATCAATCTTACTTTCTATATTTTTCTTATTCACACATGTTAATGCATAAAAACATGATTCGCCTACCGGTGCATTTTTATCTAAAAATGATTCGGTTTCTGATTTCAATGTAGTCACTAACACTGCATCTTTTTTCTCAGTCAGACGGTACAATCTGTATTCTTTTATATTTTCCTGCATTGTTTTATTCCATTTTAACATTACCCCTTCTTTTATTCGTGCAACATTCAAACTTGAAATTGATACTGGTCTGAAAACAGGTATCTCGATAATTGCCGGGGCACTCAAATTACTTTTACTTGTACCTATTGAATACGATTCTACAGCATATAAATATGTTAAACCTTCTTCAGCGGTAGAATCCTCAAAATAATTCATAGAATTATCTTCTGCTTTTCCATTTACGACAACAAATGATGTAGAATCACTTCCATCAGCTTTTAATATTTTTCTGTATAATTTATAACCGATAATATTTTTGTCAATTTCAGCCACATCTGACCATGTCAATAAGATACTTCCGAAATTATATTTTGCTCTGAGATTCAATGGTGTTTCTAATGAAATACTAATTTCCGGTGAAACGAAAACCTTTTCTGAAAAAGGACTAATATCATAGCTTGTATTAGCCGATTTAACCGCATAAACCAAAGAAATGCTTTTGACATTTTTCAATGAATCTGTGAACTGTACATTCAGACTGTCGGTTAGAATTATATCGGTTATCTGGAGAAGAGTATCATTCTGAGTCATATCAGAACGGTAAACATAATAACCGCGTGTATCAGCAGTCGGCTTTCTCCATTTGAGTGTTACAACTCCGTTTTTAGATACAGCTTGTAATTCCAAAGGTGGCTCTGCTTTTTTGACTGCACCAAGCATACCGGTAATTCTTGCACTTGGAAGGCTTTGTCCATAAGCATTATTTATTATCAGGTAATAAAAATAAGTTGTAATTGGATTTACCTGGTTGTCAATAAACATTGTATCACCTGGATTAGCACTGCCAATGCGATTGTATCCTTTGTCGTATTTATCACTTTTGTAAATATCAATACTCCTAAGAAACTCCGGTACATCGCTTTTCCAGCGAATTCTTATTGAGTTCAAACTATCAATACTTTCAGTGTGTAATGCTTTAATATAAGATTCTGCCTTGTTTATCAAATTTACAATTCTTATTGTATCTGATGCATTCCCGGGATTTCCATATAAATCATAAGGAATTGCATAATACTGATATATTTCTTTTTTATGTACTAAAGTATCAATAATTCCTATATAAACACTGTCATGCCTGTTTGAAAACCCGACAAAAGGACCAATTTCTGCAAATTCGGTTTGCATATAATTACATCTGAATACCTTCACTCTCATCAATCCAATATGTTCAGGTGCATAGAATCTAAGATAAATCCTGTTTTCTTCAGGATTACTGTATATAGATTTCAATTTTAAATTCGGAATTACAGTATTATAATTTATAGGTTTTAATGTACTGATTTTATCTGATTCATTTGTTTTTGATATGATTACTTTATACTTGTAAGTATTACCTTTTTTGACATCTGTATCATAATATGCCGTTCCCAATGCCTCACGATACATTGGAAAACCACCGTAAAGGGGAACGGAGTCAACATCATTTGTCTTTATGATAAAATCCCAAATATTCTGTTTGAATTTTTCTTCAGGCAATTCATAAACATTGTTATGTGCATTAATATTAACCAGATTTTGAAAAAAATCATCATAATTAGATTTGAACACAAGTAATTTGATTAACTTCCAATCTTCCCTGGCTTCATCAGTACGGAATATCTGATAAACAAAATCTCTTGGTATTTTATTTCCGCACATTATATATATTCCTTCAGGACCCGGAGCAAGGTAAGGATATTCAGGTTGTTGTGCAAAACATACACCAATGTTCATTATTATTGCAAACAATAGTAAATAATACTTCTTCATTTTTTACCTATCTATTATTTTTCTAGTTAATTTCTTAAATAACTTTTATCCACTAAATCCATTTGACCAGGTGGGAGATTTTAACCCAAATCTTCCACCTTTACAAAGTGAGGATTTATTTTTATCCAATTTTTTCAATTACTCCACAACACTACTGCAGTTATTACTGCAGCTTCCGGTGCCTATATTGACATCAACACCTCCGGTACCAACAGTAACGTCGGCTTTCAAACTGATAAATGGTTCAGTATCACTTCCTAATTCAAATATTGTTCCGTCACACCCTATCAAATAGGGTATCTTCTGTTCGAGTTTACCATAAATGTTAATACTTGCACATATACCAAAATTAATATCATCCGGATATGTGAATTCCAATTGTCCCTTTATGATTGCTTCTGCTTTTGCATATAATGAAGTACAGGTTATTGCACTCAATTCTAATTCGGCAACTGCATACAACATTACTGATACACCTGCACTTATCGGTGATGCGAAATTAGCCCAGGCAGCAGCTTCCACACCTACTTCTAAGCTTACCGATGCACTCGCAATTACAAGGTTCACCGATTCATTGAATGTTAGTTGTGGTATGCTCTTCCTTCCCGTCACAAAAAATCCGGCAAATGTTGTTGCATTCTCAAAAGCGCAGGGCAGTCCTTTCCCGATTGAATGACTTGTTACCATATCAAGTGTAGACTGTGGAATTCCACCCATCTTGCCTCCTGCGTCATAAATCCCAATTAACAATCCCACGCTGAACACTCCAACAGGTGTTACCTCTGCCTCCGCCGCCGCAGCAAAATAAAATCCGTGCGGGTCTATGCAAATCTCAGCACATCCACTTATTTTAATCGGACCAATCTCCTTATCCTCGAAATTCAGAGTTCCGATAAACCTCGCATTCGGCAAATCAAATGTCATTGTGAAATCACCGAATTCAGTGTTTGTTCCGGATGTAGTTATTTTCTGATTTTTTACATCCGCATCTGTTTTTATTTCTCCATAGACAGCAAGATTTAATGGCTTTGTCCCAAATCCCTTATCTGAGAAGCTACCTGCAGGATAAAGCTTCAATCTCAAAATATCCCAGTCATTGTTTTTCACCACCATTCTCGAGCTGTCTACCCTGAATTTACCTCCTTGGGCACCACCCAGGTCAATGAACTGGTCTCCGACTCCCGGGTCCCTATCGATTCTAATTGTGATTATATTATTCACCTTTTTCTTATTCAGGATGATAAATATTGAATCCAATTTTCCGGGTTCTCTCACATGTCCGTAAAGTTTAAGGTCACGATTACTGATTAGCTGTTGATTATAATTAGCCCTCGATTCGAATTTAACATAACCCGGTGCATCGAATGTAATATCTGTTGGAAGCATCTCAACTTTTAAATTACCACTAGGTTTTGTAAACTTTAGCTTGTAAGTCAAATCATTAGCCACTCTTGGTATCTCAAAATCCATCAATCCGTCTATCTTAAACATATCGGCATAAGAGTATATTGCTAACGGTTTGAATGTAACTATATCATAAAATGGCATTTTTTCACAATCCGGTGAGAAACTGACTATCTGTTCACCGTCACTCAATAAACTGACTGCCTGTAATTTCAAATCTGACGCAAATCCCGGTAATCCCGGTACCTTAGCCGCTGGATTTCCTATGAATATCAACTTATAATGAGGCTTAAGGTCTAATCCGCATTTAGGGTCAAGTCCGAACTGGGCTGATTGAGGATTAGTCAGATTCATTTTACAAATGCCGCCCAAAGTTAATTGCGTTACATTCGGTTTTGCAATCGTTGATGGTATATTTACTTCAATTAACGTGGTCGCCGGATTCTGCGGGTCTAATCTTATATTTGACCATGCGTGGGGGACAAGATAAATTATTCCCTGTGAATTAAGAGTGCTGTTCTCTATTTTCGAGTCGGCATCAAACTCCAAAAACTTGAATTTTAGTTTTTGCTGATTTGCATCTGTCAGATAATAAATTTTTCCTTGTTTGTACCAATTATATATTATCGAAAAATGTGCTGGATTTGTACAATCTTCAAATGATGTTATCATTTTATCATAAGTGCTATCTTTTGCTAAAGCCATATAAAACTGGTCATCCTGGAATCGGAAATAACTCCCCGGGAAATTAAATGAATTATCAACTATCCTTGCTTTAGAACTCAAATGTCCTCCAGTTAGTGAGTCCTTTACAACTTTCAGATAATTATTCCCTTGTCCACCTGCTGCCAATAAAACATTGTAGTTGAAAGTTTTGTTTCCCCATTCCAAATTTATTGTATTCGGTGGTGGGGACTTACCTTTTAATCTCACTTTCATTGATGGCAATGTTAGTGGAAATGTAGAACTCCCCGGCTGTGCTTCAAAATATGGCCTTCCCTTATCATCAAACTTATCTTTGCCCGGTCGCACAACCAGGTTCCCCAAACCTGCATATTGAGAACTGTCCAGCAGTTCAAAAGCATTTGCTGATTTACTGAAATCTATCAATCCGTTCAGTTCAAATTCACCGTTAAGTTTCTCAACTAATTTATGCACTTTAATATGAAATCCATGCAATCTCTGAAGATTCGCAACTTTAAATTCCTTCAATTCAAAATTACACTCATATACAAAACTCTGCCCCTTGTTAAATTCCACCTTCTTCTCTTCACCCGTTAAATTCGGATAGTCTATGTTCCCGTCAATCACTGTCCCCGGTATTTGACCGGGTAAATTTATATTCCCTGAACTGTCCTTTGGCGGATTCTCATCAGGCGGCACGCACCTCATATTTATCCATGGCTTTTGAACATCATTCCCTTTTTGAGGATTTATCCCTTTAAGTGTGTAATTTCCATTAGCATCTGATTTAGTTTTCCTGATATTTGTATTGAATCCGTTAAGCACATACACCATCGCATAAGGTACTGCCTTCCCCTCAACTGTAACTTTACCCTTCACTGTCATGCCTGGATTCAACAGGAAATGATAGGATTTGTAAACTTTTGATTCCTCATTCTGTATTTCAGTATTTACTGGTATTAAATCAGATGTATCAGGCGGCTCAATTTTTAACCAGAAATTTTTCATCGAGGCATTCTTAAATACAAAACTTGCCTGACCATTGCTGTTAGTTGTGTCTTCATAATCAAGTATTTTCACTATACAATTCGGAACCGGCTGTTTTGTATATGTGTTTGTCACATCTATTATTATCCTGTGCTTTCTCTCCTTCACCACAATCTTACCCAAATAATAATTAGTCGTGTCATTCGGTAAATTCTGCAAAGCTGGGATCACAATTGTATCATTAAAATACTTCAAATCCACAGGGTAAATATATAACGTGTCAGCATATCCTGTCGGCACTTTCACACTGAACTTTTGTCCTAACTCGGTAAAATAAACATTTTGCATCTGCATGACCAAATTCTCATCGCTTTCCTCCTGCATCTCATTCAAATTCAGTTCCAAACTCATATTCATATTCGATTTCACCTGGGACTTCTTCTTCGTTTTCTTTGCATTGCTCATTTGTATATACTGCTGTTCCACCAAAGGCACTTAATTCAGATTTTTAATATCAAATTCTTTCAGGTACGCCGCCTGTTCTGTCTTAGTCATCTTCCCGTTCTTTGTCCTCACATAACATTCAACAGCTTTTCCTTCTTCATTTATAACATACCCGTAAACAGTACCCTTCGGCATCATCAGCACCTGCGGAAAATGCATCTGCTGTCCCATCTTCAGCGATATTCCGCTCGGCACTGGCGGTATGCACTCCTTACTCGCTGACTGAGTTACTGTATCAACCGAACCCGTAAGCTTCGTCGCTCCATACAAATAATATCCCGGGCTATTAAATTTCAACCTGTACCTGTAATGATTTATATTATCATACTTCGCCGGCAAATTCTTAAACACAAAATAACCATTCTGATAAGCTTCACCCACAATCCTTACACATCCTCCTGTACCTGTATAAAGTCCCATGTCACTGTCATCAGATTTCTTCCCTGAATAAAGCATTACAATTCCAAAATTCACGCTACGCATCGCATTCGACGCATCCAGAACACGTCCGGATATTATTGGTTTCTTCGGCTCGAGGTAAACATTTATCGATAAGCTCACCGGCTTATAATCCTCTACAAACAAATAATCATACTCATTCCTGTAGTACACTTCTGCTAATTTTGCATTCATCTGGCTTTCATAATTCTGCCACGCAACTTCTGCTTTGGCTGCATTTGAAAGGCTTCCAGCATGAGTATTCTCCCATGCCTCATCTATCTCCTTATTGTTCGAATACGCTGTATCCTTCTTCCAGTCATCATAACCACGGGGGAAATAAATAGTTCTTTTTTGGTAAGAATTTTCGCCAACAGTATCGCTTGTGCTTATTTCAATTTTATAGTCATCCCAATTCACATTCTTATTGTGCAAAAACAATCCCGTGAATCCTGCTCCCGTTTGCTTATCAACGTATTCTTCACCATGTAAATAATTATCCCATCTCGTAATCTTCACAGTGCTACCGTATATCACTCCACCCGGTTCGCTCTGCTCCAGATTTTTAGGATTCTTTCTCGGCACTACATTCAGTTTATATGTCCTCTTGTATGCTATCAATGTTCCCACATCGACAGAGTCCAAAGGTTGTATAAGAATATCATTTGATGGATTATAAATATATTGCTTCGTGTAATCAATTACCACAACTCTCGTTGTCCTGTGAAGCTTACCGCTGTATCCGGCAACATTGCAAAACTCCCCGTTTCCTGTTCCGAAATTACCCGAACTCTGCCAACTGCCAAGTGAATCTATGTGAGCAAAATTCTTGAAAACAAATTTCCCTTCACCGTTTGTCGTCGTTGTTGCCAATAATGTATTCCCATCTCCGAACGGTTTCGACAAATCTGCTTCCAGCTGTGCTGCCTGCTGTCCCGTATTAGTTACACTCACTGCATTATTATGTTCTTCAAGCACATGATATGGGTCGATTATAGTCTTGTTACCATTATTATCTTCTACGTAATAGGTAACCATCAAACCGATTTGCCTGTAATTCATCGGCTTTATATTCGATTTCGGGTCACTGGGGTCTCGCGAAACCAATTGTCCTGAAACTGATGCTGTCGGCGGATTATTTGAAATAATTGTTGCTTTCTTATCTACCTTAAAATTATAAATTTGATTTATATAATTATAGACAAGCACATATAAATTCGGTACAAATTTTTGTGAAGTCAGCCAATATTCACTCCAATTCTTCTTTACCTGACCATTAATAATTTCTTCCTGCCACATATCAACAAGGTAATTATCCCCATTCATCCAATTGACAATCAGTTTATCAATAGTTACAATTGTATGTGCTTTACCATCGCTTCCAATCACCGTTTCAACTTTTCCCTGTGACACCTGTTTCATCTGGTATAATTCCTTCTTTGGGTCACCAGGCTCGATTTCACCCTCATAATAGGGTATCTCTGCCTTGCTTCCCATACGGTATACACTTACTTTCACGTTCTGTGGATTCAGGTCTTTAAAATTTCCCTTATTATACCCTTTACTCACCTCAAACTTCAACTTGTAACTCCAAACATAAGTCACAATTTTCCCTAAATTGATAGAATCTGCATTCAACTCTATTTTCTTATTAATTTCCAGATAATAAAAATTATTTATTAAAAGTACGTAATATTCAAACAATCTTCCTTTCACCAAAGTCGCAGTATTTATATTACCGAATTTCTTATTCACCTGGTATTGCATGATTTTATTTAAATCCCCGCCATTCTTTGCTCCTACAATAGGTACACTGAAACTTCCATCCTCGTTCAATGTAACAGGTACATCTGCTTTACCCATCCCTTTATAATATAAATTCTGGTCAATGCTGTCAGCTATTATCTCATTTGTAACTGTATCCCTAATCATAAGGAATCTCTTTAGTTTAACTCCGGGAGAATTGACCGGGTATTCATCCGTATAATGCTGGAACCTGTACATCAGTTGCCCGTTTATATTATATACATTCTCAGGTAAATCAAGGTAAGCATAATCAGCATTAATTGTGTCTAAAGCATATTTCTGTGCTGTCGAATCGGGCAAATTTAAATTAGTATTTTTCAACACATCGAACTGTTTAAAATCAACACTCATCGAATTAATGAAATGAACTTTATATTTTATAAATGCAGTGTCGCTCTGTTTTGCAGTATTATTTTTCCAAAGCACATAAAAATTCTTTTTATTATTAACTTCTATTTTCGGAGTTTCTCCAATCGAACCGGCTTCTTTACACGTTGGAATTATAATATCAATACCTTTTTCAATATTTGATGCAGTAGTATCCGGTGTATGAGGAGTTTCAACAGTTTTATATATGAATTTCCATGCCTCGCTCACTCCCGCATTTTTAAACATTACATTATTCGCCGGGTCTCGTGCAACAACTCTCCATGCGTATGTCTCCCCGTTTAAAAAGGTCGGGTCATTAGGAAAGGCCACATAATTTGTAGTTGGTAAATCCTTTTCAAAATAAAATTGTGATGTGCTGTACATAACTGCATTCGGATTATCTGCCGGATTAACCATCTTTGCAATTTGCAGTTTATATAATGTTCCCAATGGTGCAGTAGGGGAGCCAATCCATGTAAAAATCACTGGATTAGCAACGCTTATACTCTTCAATGTATCCTCATTTGCCGGCTGTATCAATATCGGCGGTTCAGGATATTGTATTGAAATATTCTGACAAGCATCTTCCGATACCGGTTCACCTGTGTTATAATCATACGCTCGGTAACATACATCATATATCCCTTCCGGCAGCGAGCCAGACCTCATCAGCTTCTCTCTTTCGATACCTACTATATCGAGGTCCCTTACATCAAATAAATTTCTTAACTGTACACCTGAAATTGTTGTCGGAATATTCGGTTGCAATATAATCGGTGTTAATGGTTTATGCCCGGGTTTTGTCGAAATTATGATACCATTGTCAACTCCCTTAATCATTCCTCCAAGCTTTATTTCCCGGTTTACCTGGTCAGTATTAACAAGTATCAGAAATGTATTATTTTTCCCCTCGAAATAATCCGAAAAATATGGAGAATAAGGGGGTACAATATTTAATGTAATTGTTACTACATTGTTTTGGGCTTGTGTGTTTATATTGAATAATAAGAATAGTAACACAAATCCTAAATGCATCATTAAGTCCGAAGGATGAGAATAAAATGATTTAATATATCCCTTTGTCATAAACCACCTTTATATTAATTTATTTTTTTCATGTTATCATTTAAAAATTATATATGTAGCCAACACTGCTCCTGTATTCGGTAAAACTCGGATTAGTTCCGCTCAAACGCGAATCAATCAAATTCACGTCAAACCTTACATTGTGTGAATTTGCTAATTGATATGAGCTCTGTATTGTAGCTGTAGTCGTTGCTCCCGAACTAACACCGTTAACATTTTGAATCTGGTAGCCAACCGAACCACCAATATTGATTGAACTTAAAGTCCAATTCAATTGAACAATCGGACCAATAAACAAACTCTTCGAATTTGCCATCGTTGACTGAACTGCATTAATATTTAATCCATAACTAATTCCCGATTTAATCAATACAGTCTGATAGGTGAGTGTTCCCGTTAAATTCTGAGTCTCTGTAGTTCCTGCAGTTTTTTTATTAAGGTCATTTAAGGTTTGGTATCCTCCCATCAATAAAATATTATGAACTGCCGATTCCCCTGACATTGTAATTCTAAAAACAGAATTGAAATTATGATTTACCCTCGATACTTTCATAGAATCTACAAATGGAATTGTATCTATCCTGGGAAATATTTTTCTTGTTTGGGCTATCCCGTAGCTCGAATACCTCAAATCTATACCATAGCTCTGCTTCTGATGAGACAAATCGATTGAGCCGATTATTCTGTTCGATGTGTATGTTTTTGTTTTCATTAGATTATCATTTTGAATCCCAATGCTTCCGCTTACTCTCAATAAATTATCAAAAACAGTGAAATATGGTGACAATGTTATATTTTCAACATCCGATTCCATGTAATAAATACCCATTGATTTATAATCAGGGTCAATCCTCTTGTATGCAAGCCTCAAGCTGAATCCTTTTCCCCTGTATGTTAATCCGGTTTGAAATGCAGTAGTTAATTGTGTAGATGTCCTCACATTATAAATACTCTGAAATTGCTTCAAAATTCCACTGCTCGTCGAATCGTTTATTGCAGACGCCCTCGTGTCAAGTGTATATACACTACCTGCCGCATCAATATCCATACTCAAAAACGAAAACGGTGAGAATCTGCTCGTTAATCCCAATACCATATTCTCTGCAGGCTTATATAACACACCAGTGGTGTCAACACTTCTCAAATAATTTGTATCAATCGAATTAAAATCATCCTTTGCTCTTAGCAATATCAAATCGCAATAATCAGTCTGAGTTCCAAGACCGAATTTAACTGCATATCCCATTCTCTCAAATGTTGGGGCAATCATTCGGGTTGACGATGAATCTCCTACTGTCGCTTTCAGGAATCTCCCATACATAGCACCAAACCTGAAAATGCTAGGATTAAGCTCGATTCCTCCTCCTAGAAAAGTGTGTCCCGACAATGTAAAAGGCGAATAACTCAGATTTCTCCAGCCGGCATGAGCTGTAATCCATTTATATTTGGGACTAACTCCATATTGATTAAATGGCTGGATAAAACTCCTGTTTTGCTCACTGATTGTCGCCGAAAACGGAAATGATATGCCGAACAAATTAATTGTAAATGAGCCGACCAGGGAATAGTCAAATGGCTTGTATCGGGCATCCATACCTCCTGATATTCCATAATGGCTCAAATTCAATCCGATTGAACCGCTCGCAGTAATTATTTTATCATCTGCGATTCTCTAGTATTTTATTTATTTTTCTATTCTTATTATACTCAATCAATACCCCTATTATATAATATAAGGAATTTTTTGAATTATCTGAAAGGAAATCTATAAACAATTACAATTTTTATTTAATAGTAATGAAAATAAAACAGGAGGGATTTTCATTTGTAATTTTCATATTCAATATATTTTGCCGTTTTCAATGCGGTTTCTCTTCCGTGTATTTTTTCAACTATGTACAGAGCCCCGTCTATTCCCGCCGATACACCTGCCGTAGTAATTATTTTACCGTTGTCTGTAAACCGTTTTCCGTCACAAACTATTATCTTCGGATATAATTTTTGTAATCTTTTTCTTGCTCCGTACCAGGTTGTTGTCTCCAATCCATCCAGCATACCCAAATCTGCAAGTATGAATGCACCCGTGCAAACTGACAAAACATACTCAGAGTTGACTGTCTTTGCTAATATCCATTTACCAGTCTCAGGAAACTCTTTTGATAAATTTAAATTACCGCCCGGAATAACCAATATATCAGGCTGAGGACAATTAATAATTGTATAATCGGCTTTTATTTCTGTATTTGTATGACTTTTAATTGAGGAATTATTAGGTGAAACGGTATATACTTCAAATGCAGATGTCGAATCATTCACCATCGCATCGTTGAATATTTCCAGTGGACCACAAAAATCTAAAAGATATACTCCGTCATAAATTAAAATAGCAACTTTTTTTTTGACTCCCTCTGTTGAGTAAGAATTGTAGCTAAAAACAAAAATCAATAATAGAAATAATAACGATAATTTAAATTTAGTTCTCATAATAATCCTCTCAAAAAAAAAAGATATGATTTTACTCATATCTTCACGAATAATTTATTTCGTACCGGAGGAGGGAGTTGAACCCCCGACACATGGATTATGATTCCATTGCTCTAACCAACTGAGCTACTCCGGCAAAATTTTCGAGTTACAAAATTAAGAAATGTTTACGAACTTTCTAATATCTTTCTTAATTCGTCACGCAACAAAGCTGCTTTTTCATAATTCTCGTCTTTCACTGCTTTCTCAAGCTGTGTCTGGAGTAATTCCGCCTTTGTTTTTGGTCTGTGTTTATCCACCTGGGATTGATTCCGTAGGTATGCATCTTCTTCGCCGCCATCGATTCCGGGTTCTTCTCCCTGTGGAATCAAGCCGGTCTCATCGAGTATATCACCCTTCACGAAAATTGGTGCATTGAATCTTACAGCAAGTGCAATTGCATCGCTCGGTCTTGCATCTATTTCAAATTCGCCTTCGTCAAAAATGAGCTTTGCATAAAATGTTCCTTCACGCAATTCATTCACATATACTTCCGTCAAATTCGAATCAAATGAATCAATTAAATTTTTCAGTAAGTCGTGTGTCATTGGTCTCGGTGGCACCACCCCTTCCATCTCGAGTGCTATCGCTTGTGCTTCGAATGCTCCTATGATAATTGGCAGACGCCTGTTGCCGTCTACCTCTTTCAATATCAAAGCGTATGCACTGTTACTCGCAGGGCTTGCAGATAATCCGAGAACAACTAATTGTACTTTATCCATTTATATCTTTATATTTTTCGTCAAATTTTTTATCTAAGACTGAATATTTTTTTAAATATTGCACTCTCCGATTTTCACTTTTTATTTTCCTGTCAATGCTTTTACCTTCTCCGTAAGCTTTGGAACTACGTTGAACAAATCACCGACTATACCGTAATCGCACACCTTGAATATTGGCGCATCCTTATCTTTATTAATTGCAACAATTACTTTCGATGTAGACATTCCTGCAAGATGTTGCACTGCTCCCGATATTCCACATGCTACATAAAGTGTCGGCGAAACCGTTTTTCCTGTCTGTCCTACCTGCTCGCTGTGTGGTCTCCAACCAGCATCTACTACTGCTCTGGATGCCCCGACCGCTCCTCCGAAAGCCGATGCAAGATTCTCTATTAAGTTATAATTCTCTGTTCCTTTAATTCCTCTGCCTCCCGATACGATTGTGTCTGCTTCCAAAACATCCATCTTTCCTTCGTTTTTCATCATTGCTGTTACGAATGCTTTCCTGTCGTCTTCGCTCAAGCTCGGGGCATAATCCTTTGTTGTAATTGTTATCGAACCCTCCACCTTTGTCGCTGTGAATACATTTGGTCTCAATGAAAACACTTTCTTCTCAGAATTTACCATCGCCGTTATCTGCGATTTACCTGCATATACGGGTTTATTTGCTATTATGTTTCCGTCCTTGACTTCCAATGCAACACAATCTCCTATATAACCAGCTTCTAACTTTGCCGCTACCCTGGGTGCGAGTTCCAAACCTTTTGCATTTGCTGAGAAAAGTATTATATCCGCATTTTCCGATTGTATTACCTGGTGCAAAATTTTTGCGGCCGCCGTCGAAGAATAAGTTTCCATCAACTCGTGCTTGGCATTAATT
The DNA here is from genome assembly GCA_016219595.1 of Ignavibacteriota bacterium. Taxonomy (GTDB): domain Bacteria; phylum Bacteroidota; class Ignavibacteria; order Kapaibacteriales; family UBA2268; genus XYC2-FULL-35-21. The sequence continues at coordinate 33,392 of JACRLY010000080.1, forward strand.
ACATCTGCCATCCCGTAATCACCTACAGCTTTCACCTGTTCCTTAGTCCCGTTAATTATCATTCCGGCATAAGGTATCCCTGTCGCCGATGCGAGTGTACGAGCCGCTGAAATTGCCTCCAACGATGTTCTCTTTAATGTTGTTCCCTGACCTTCTAAAAATACCAGTATTTTATTCATTCTCATTTTCTCCTTATATAATTTTCGCTTCTTCATGTAACAACCTGACCAATTCCTCGACATCCCCATCGCCGTCGCCTAACAATTTCCCGATTCTCTGCTTCGAAGGAATTGCCATGCTCATCACTGTTACTTTCTCTTCCGTTTGAATAGCTTCCCTTGCTTCGATTGGCTTAGATTTCGCTTTCATAATGTCAGGAAGTTTCGGATATCTCGGCTCATTCAATCCCTTCTGACAGCTAATTATACAGGGGAGTGATACTTCAACGATTTCCTTTCCGCCTTCCACATCCCTTTCTGCTGTTGCTTTTCCATCTACAATCGTTAGTTTCGATACCACTGATACAGAGGGTAATCCGAGAAACTCTGAAACCATCGATGGCATTTGCAGCGAATCATAATCAACCGACTGACGTCCCATGAAAATCAGGTCCGGATTCATTTCCTTTGCATATTCTGCCAGGTTTTTTGCCACGAAAAATGAATCTTTTTTCTCATCCGCTTTGATGTGTACTGCTTTGTCCACACACATTGCAAGGGCAGTTCTCAATATATCCGTCGAAGATTCATTGCCTACCGTTACCGCGGTAACAGTACCACCGTTTTTCTCCTTCAAACGCAATGCTTCTTCTATCCCGTATTCATCATAAGGGCTGATGACATATTTTATGCCTTGTGTGTCAATTGTTTTACCGTCGGGTCCCACAAGTATTCTCGTAGCCGTGTCAGGAACCCGTGATATACAAACAAGAATGTTCATTAATACTCCATTTCGAATAGTTCAATATAAATTTTTGCAAATATAACTAAATTTCCTAATTGATAATTGAGAATTGAAAATTGATAATGAAATTAGGACATTGGAAAATGGGAGAAAAAAGTCTGTCACCCTGCCTTAATCCATGTTCTCAAATTTTTAATTGTCACCCTGAGCGTAGTCGTAGTATAGTCGAAGGGTCTTCTTAAATCATAAATCCTTAATCCTTGTTCTCAAATATTTTAAAAGAAATTTTCTATTTTCTATCATCTATTATCTATCTTCCGACTTCCGGCTTCATTTTTCCGACTCCCGACTAACTCCTCTTTAAGATATTTACCCGTATAACTTATTGGAGAATTGATGATTTCTTCGGGTGAACCCACTGCAATGATTTCGCCTCCTGCGTCGCCGCCTTCCGGACCCAAATCAATCAGCCAATCCGCATACTTGATTACATCTAAATTATGCTCTATTATGACGATTGTATTTCCCTTGTCTGCAAGCTTAGTCAGCAATCGCAGAAGTATGCGAACATCCTCGAAATGCAATCCTGTCGTGGGTTCATCCAGCAGGTAAAGAGTTTTTCCCGTGCTTGTCTTCGACAGTTCCGCAGCGAGTTTAACCCTTTGTGCCTCGCCTCCCGACAGGGTTGGAGCCTGCTGTCCCAAAGTGATGTAAGTCAATCCGACATCCACAAGAGTCTGTAGCTTATTCTTGATTTTCGATATTTCGCTGAAAAACACAAGTGCCTCCTCGACAGTCATTGCCAAAACATCCGCAATGGATTTTCCCTTGTATTTTACTTCCAAAGTTTCGCTGTTGTACCTTCTTCCGTTGCAGGTGTCGCA
>JACRLY010000091.1 GCA_016219595.1 Ignavibacteriota bacterium
ATTACTAATTACTAATTACTCTACACTATGTGATAAATTGTCTCCCTTCCTTGAGGAAGGGTTGGAGTAGGTGTAAAATTTTATATTATAATTGTTTGATGGCAACACTAATCCTAAAAATAGAATATGACGGGACAAATTATGGCGGATGGCAGATTCAGCCTAATGCTCCGTCTATTCAGGAGGAGATTGAAAAAGTGCTGACTGAATTGGTTGGGAACAAAATTGGCATTGTCGGAGCAGGAAGGACTGATGCAGGTGTTCATGCAAGGGGACAGGTAGCCCATGCAAAACTTGGAGCAAAATTTCCGGTTCCTGAGAAAAAAATTCCTTACGTACTTAGTTCAAAATTACCAGATGACATTAGAATTGTTGATGCGATAATTGTTGACTATGATTTTCATGCAAGATTTGATGCAATCGCAAGAGAATATTCTTATACAATTACAACAAATCAAACCGTTTTTAACAGATTATTTTCGACATTACTAAGATATAATCTCGATTATAATTTATTAATTAAATCCGGACAAATATTTTTGGGCAAGAATGATTTTACAACATTTTCAAAATATAATTCTGAAACCAGGGACTATACATGCAACGTAACAATTTGTAAATGGAAAAAAGTATCGGATGATACTTACAGACTTCAAATCCGTGCAGACAGATTTGTTTATGGAATGGTAAGAAGTGTAGTTGGTGCTATGATTGATATAGGAAGGGGGAAAAGAACTATTAAGGAAGTGAAACAGGCATTGAGGGTTTGTGACCGCTCAAAAGTAAGCCCGTTGGCACCTGCAAAAGGGCTTGTACTCGAAAAAATATACTATCCTAATAAATTCCATATATTTTAGTTACAATAAAATAGAATTAAATACATCAAATTAAGGTAATAAGGGTTACCCTTCATAGCTGATTTGTTACTAAGATTAGTTGATTCGATAATATTTTCATTTATTAATAAAAATTATGATGAATTTTTACTTTAACATAAAAAAAAATATATTATTTTTCCTTTTTGGAATAATTTCATTTTCATTTTACGGTTGCGATGATTTTAATCCACTCGATTTTAATGTATTTTCTGTCAGTGATGATAAAGAACTCGGAAAACAAATCGATGTCCAAATTACATCTAATCAACAGGAATACCCGATTCTAAATCAGCCATCTGCAACCACCTATGTGCAAAATATTGTAAATCAGATAATTAATTCACCTGAAATTGAATACAAAGGTGTATTCGATTACAGGGTGAAAATAATAAGAAAAGACAATGTTGTTAATGCATTTGCGACACCGGGAGGTTATATATATGTTTATACAGGGTTACTGAAGTTTGTTGATAATGAGGCAACACTTGCCGGTATTCTCGCACATGAAGTAGCTCATGCTGAAAGGAGGCACAGCACAAAAAGAATGACAAAAGCTTATGGTGTTCAATTCCTTCTTGATTTGCTCCTGGGTGAAAATCCCGACCAATTTGCGGAAATAGCCGCTAATTTATTTACTGGTCTGGCTTTTTTAAAAAACAGCCGTGACGATGAGTACGAAGCAGATGAGTATTCATTTAAATATCTGCAATCATCAATCTGGTATCCGGGTGCTATGAAATATTTCTTTCAGAAAGTCGGTGATAATTCCGGTAACAGCTTTCTCGAAGGATTACTTTCTACACACCCGCTTAATGAGGACAGGATCGCTCAATATGAGATACTTATTTCAAATGCTAAGTTAGCTCCTCCAAATGAGAATAATTTATTTTCTAACAGGTATATTCAGTTTAAAAATACACTGCCATAATTGAATACTTTTTTGTAAATTTATATTACTGAAAACTATTATAAATAAAATGAAATTAATAAATAATATAAAGAACAGATTTCTAATCTTAGCCATAATAATTTTTATTGCCGGGATTATGAATAATTGCGCCGATTTCAACATTTACCCTCCCAGCGAAGACATTAAACTTGGGAAGAATCTCGATTCGGAAATAAGAAAAAATAAAAATGAATATCCGATATATAATAAGCCTGAAGTGAAAAGTTACGTTCAGGGTATTGTGAATGAGATAATCCGCTCACCAAAAATGGAATACCGCGGTAAATTCACTTATACGGTGGAAATTATAAAAAGGGATGACATTGTAAATGCTTTTTGCGCTCCCGGGGGATACATCTATGTATATACTGGGTTGCTCAAATTCATCGATAATGAGGCAACCCTTGCCGGTATACTGGCGCATGAAATAGCACATGCCGAAA
>JACRLY010000043.1 GCA_016219595.1 Ignavibacteriota bacterium
AACCGACAATTAATGTAATCCAGCAGGATGTAAGAATGACAAATCAGATAGTAACTGATTTCAATACGAATGCAGACAGCCAAACAAAACGATTAATCGAAGAGTGGACAGATCCGCCACCGGAACCGATAATGGACTAAAATGAATTTAAAAATGTTGATTTGTTAAAGAAAAAATTGAGGAAAAAATGGAATTAATTATAGCGATATTATGGTATTTACAGCTTTTAGTGCCAGGTATGACTTACACACAGTCAGACATTGGAAACTTAGTTCATGAAAACAATAAAGCAGTCAATGCAATCAAGAGTGACAAGCAGTGCAAGACGCAGGTAATGGGAGACTTTAAGTCAACAGCAGACAGTCAGTGGAAACGTTTAATCGAAGAGTGGACAGATCCGCCACCGGAACCGATAATGGACTAAAATGAATTTATAAATTGTTGATTTGTTAAAGAAAAAATAGAGGAAAAAATGGAATTAATTATAGCGATATTATGGTATTTACAGCTTTTGGTACCGGGAGTAAATTATACTCAATCAGATTTGAATGTATTAATGCAAAATAATCAGAAAGCGGTACAGGATATTAGGAAAGATGGAAAGCAATCAAACATGATAATGAATTGTTACAATTCAAATAGTACAAAAAATGTAAGTAATTTGATTGAAGAGTGGACAGATCCGCCACCGGAACCGATAATGGATTAATTAAATGGCATATTTCTTGCTAAAATTATTTTTATGAAAAAATTAAATGGAGTATATATGTTTTTATTTATAGCGATACTTTGGTACCTCCAGGTACTTATTCCGAATAATGCCCACAAGGCTTCTGAAATTAATGCAGTTATCGAAGCAGGTAATAATGCATTAAAAAATAATGTATCAGGTCATGTAATAAAAATTGAACCTGTACAAAGTTATCTTAAATCAGGCAATCAAATGAGAAACAGGGTAGAACAGTTAGAAGTTGATGATTCTGCTCCTATTTTTGATTAGTAATACTATACAATAACTTATAAATAAAATTAAAGCATTTAAGCTTAAATTGCTATTGGGCAATTAAGTAAAAATTTTTATATTTTTATTACTAATCAAGGATTATTGTATCTTCTCTGTCCGGACTTACAGAAACAATAGTAATTTTTGCTCCGGTATATTCCTCAATCCTTTTGAGGTATTTGATTGTGTTAACAGGAAGTTCACTAAATTTATTAATTCCTTTCAGTGATTTATTCCAACCCGGTAAAGTCTCATAAATTGGAGTAACATTTTCAAGAGTAGGGCAATCTGCCGGGAAGTAGTTGATTTCCTTATTATTAACACTATACTTTGTGCATAACTTAATTTCATCGAATTTATCCAATACATCAAGCTTTGTAATTGCAATTTCTGAAATTCCGTTTATCATAACTGAATACTTCAACGCAACCAGATCAAGCCATCCGCATCTTCTTGGTCTTCCGGTAGTAGAACCGAATTCAACTCCCGTAGTTCTCAATTGTTCACCAACTTCGTTTAATTGTTCAGTGGGAAATGGACCATTTCCGACCCTGGTAGTGTATGCTTTAACAACTCCAACAATTTTTGATATTGATGTCGGTGGAATCCCCAAACCTGTGCAAGCTCCACCGGAAGTAGGATTTGAACTCGTAACAAAAGGATAAGTACCATGGTCTACATCCAACAAAGCACCCTGAGCTCCCTCAACAAAAATCTTTTTGCCGCTTGCAATAGCATCATTGAGCATTAGATTAATATCCTTAATATATGGGTCTATTAATTTATCAAATTCAAGATAAGTTTTGACAATTGAATCTATATCTAATTCTTCGTGACCATATATTTTTTGAAGATATGTGTTTTTTTCATCTAAATTAGCTCTTAATTTGGCTTCCAAAATTTTTCTGTCCAGCAAATCAACAATTCGGATTCCGGTTCTTTTAAATTTATCAATATAAGCAGGTCCAATACCTCTGCCTGTAGTTCCTATCGCTTTTCCATTTTCTTTTTCGCTCGCCTCGTCTAACATTTTATGATAAGGCATAATCAGGTGAGCCTTGTGACTTATGAAAAGTCTACCTTTTACACTAATTCCATGTTTTTCAAGCATTTTTATTTCATCCATTAAAGCAACAGGGTCAATTACTACACCATTACCGATAATACAAATTACATCTCTTGATAATATTCCTGACGGGATAAGGTGAAGAATGTATTGTTTTCCATCGATTACGATAGTATGCCCGGCATTGGCTCCACCCTGGTAACGGGCTACAATGTCTGCATCCTGTGATAACAAATCAACTATTTTACCCTTGCCCTCATCACCCCACTGAGAACCGACAACAACTATAACACTCATTTGATAACCATTATGATATGTAATGCAAAATTATTTTTTTATAAAAAACAAAAAAAAAGCCCCGGCTTTAAATAAGACCGGAGCTTAGTCCTATTATTCATTTATCAGGAAAATTTATCGTATGCATCCTGAATATTATTATATATCTGAAATACTTTATCAAGATGTGTCATCCGGAGTAAAGACATAACTTTATCAGGCACTGAAGCGAGAACCATCTGTATATTATTTTTTCTAAGCGAACTCAATCCGCTAACGAGCATTCCTAATCCGGAACTATTCATAACCTGAACTTTGCTTAAATCAATAATGACACTATTTATTCCCTTATCGAAAGTTTCATATAATTTCGAAGAAAATTCAAGTGCGTCGTTGCCGCCAAGCACCTGTTCATTTAACTCAATACTTGCGGTATCAGGTTTTACTTCAGCTATTATTAATGTGTATGCGTTCATTTCAAATATTTTTATTACTAAAATATAAGAATTTATTATTATTTCAAACTTTAGCTGTTTTTAATTCCGGCTTTTTATCCGGTTCATAATCAATCTGTATCTTTTTTACCGAGTGCATATACCATAGTACAAATACACTTGCTATGTAGATAGATGAATATGTACCAGTGATTATTCCTATTAGCATAGTAAATGCAAATCCCTGTAGAACGGGTCCACCGAGTAATACGATTGTCAATAATACGAGAACAACGGTTAATACTGTATTGAATGTTCGGCTCAATGTTTCATTGACACTTACATTGACAAGTTTGAGAAAAGGAATACCTTTCATTTTATCTTTATTTTCACGTATTCTATCGAAGATAATAACTGTATCATTTACTGAGAAACCGACTACAGTTAACATAGCCGCAAGTATGGATTGGTTAAATTCCAGGTCAATCCATCCTAATTTATTAACAACAATTACGACGAGAAATGTCAGTATAACATCATGAACTAATGCAATAACAGCACCGAATCCATAAGTAAATTCGAATCTGAAAGCAATATACAACATGATAGCAATAATAGAAATCAAAACAGCCAGGAATGCCTGCCCCCTTAATTCCTTACCGATTTTCGGTCCGATTTTATCTACCTTTAATACAGTAGGTTTATAATCAACCAAATATTTATTAAATGCTTCAGTAATTTTAACCTGTGCATTATCTGTTTCTTTAACTCTTACGAGAAACTGGTTTTCTTTACCGAATGATTTTATTTCACTACCCCTGATTCCAATTTTATCGACTGCATTTCGGATGACATCGGCATGCAAAGGTTTTGAAAATTGGTAGGCTATTTCAGTACCTCCCTCAAAGTCGATTCCAAATTCAATACCTATTAAAAATATAGCAAGTATGCCGGCTATATTAATAAGAGTTGATATTGTTACGAAAAATTTTCTTTTACCAACGAAATCTATATTTGTTCCATGAAAAAACTGCATTTTCTACCTTTCTTATATATTCTTATATGTTAAGTGTCTTTGGCTGACCGAAATTATATGATGTCGCACCCCTGATAAGCGATATTTCTATCATTGCTCTTGAAACAACTATCTGTGTAAATAATGTAGCAATGATACCAATCATAAGAGTAAGTGCAAAACCCTGTATAGGTCCTGTACCAAAGAAGTATAAAATCAAACCTGTTATGAAGGTTGTGATGTTAGAGTCAAGAATAGCGCTTAATGCGTGCTTGAATCCCTCATCTATAGCCGATTTCAAGGACCTTCCTTTATATAATTCTTCTCTTATTCTTTCGAAAATCAGAACGTTTGCATCAACCGCCATACCGATTGTCAATATAATACCTGAAATTCCGGGAAGTGTTAAAGTACCTCCGAATGCAGACAGAATTGCAAGTATTAAAATTACATTCAGAATCACTGATATATTTGCAACTAATCCGCCCTTAACATAGTATATGAGCATGAAAAATACTACCATCAATAATGCTATACCACTTGCTAATAATCCGCTATTGATTGAATCTTCACCGAGAGAAGGTCCTACAACTCTTTCCTCGATTATTTGAACCGGAGCTTTCAAGGCACCGGCTTTCAAAACGATTTCGAGCAATCTTGCTTCTTCAACATTAGCCATACCTGTAATTTGGGAACTGCCTCCTAAAATTTTGCTCTGAACAGTTGGAGCAGAATATACCTGGTCATCGAGTACGATAGCAATTCTTTTCTTAAGGTTAGCGCCGGTTATTCTTCCCCATTTATCAGCTCCTTCGGAATTCATCCCCATGAGAACCATAGGCTGATTTGAATTAGGGTCAAAAGTTGCTCTTGCTTCTGTAACATATTCTCCTGTGATTTCAGGCTCTCTTTTCAATGCGTAAAAATTATATATCTTTTGTTTGCTTTGTTTTTCGACTCTTGGGTCCGGTTTAGCTTCCCTTGCAATTTTCAGGTCAAATGGTATCAGAGCCTTTATCTCAGGTCTTGCCATTATATTATTAAATTTCTTCAGAGTCTGTTCGGGTATAATAAAATTATATTCACCTTCAGGATATTGTTCCAAAGGAAGCGAATAAGCTATAGGCTGAGATCTTCCGCCTCTTCCGTCATCAGTTACATAATATGATTGGAATAATGTAGTAAAAGGATGGTCTTCATAATATCTTTTACTTTTTTCCTGGTCTGATAAACCGGCATAGGGATCGGAAGTGTCAGCAGCTGGTTTTACACTGTCTGCCGATGCAGTTTTTGCAGTGTCTTTTATTTCAGATTTATTATCCTTTTTTGATTTTTTCTTGTCTTTTGTAGCAATATCTTTGGTTGATTTTGCAGAATCCTTATTAGCAAGATTAGAGGAATCCTGAGTCATAGTGGATGATGCTGCACTAATTGAATCGGGTAACAATCCTTTTGCTCTTTTTGCTTTATCGCTTAAAAGCTTGTCAATTTTAGCAAATGTTTTAACAATTTCTTTATTGTTTTTTACGAGATTAAATTCCAGGCGTGCTGTTGTTTGGAGTAATTGTCTCATTTCAACTTCGTTATTAACTCCCGGGAGTTCGAGCATAATTCTGCGTGAACCCTGTTTCTGAATCGTAGGCTCTGATATTCCGTATTTGTCAATTCTCTGCCTGATTACTTCCTGAGCCTGGTCTATTGCATTTTCAGAATTATTTTTCAATCTTTCAATAATTTTATCTTCCGAGGCTTCTCTCATATCACCAATATCAAAATATGAAATCAGAGATTTGCCTCTTGGTCTGGCAATTTTGTTAAAATTATTCAGAAAAATATCGAGGACAGATTCGTCAGTCATCTTTGCTTCCTGGCGGGTTTTATCAATTACCTCACTGAATATATCATCAACAGATTCTCTTTGTGCTGATTCTTCGATTAATTTTACAATATCACATTCCAGTGTAACATACATACCGCCGCGAAGGTCTAATCCGAGTTTCAGCCTTTTATTCTTGGCTGATTCAAGGTCCTTGCCGTACTTCTCGTCAAATTTTTCAATTCTGACAAGTGAGTCTGTCGTCGATGTATCTTTTTTAGCCCGGTTGTATACTTCCTGTTTTTTTTCTTCAAGCTTGGCTGCATCGTATGTCGGATATAGAAGGATAATAGCAGCGATTATAGGAATTCCTATAATCGCTGCTATTATCCTTCTATATCCGACATAATTTAGTTTTTTTTTATAATAGGTGTAACTATTTCCAATATAATTTGTTATTGCATTATAAGAAAAATTGCATAATTTTATAAGTTAGATAAAGCTAAAAGACTTGGAGATTTTAGATATGAAAAAAATAGTTCTGATACTTATTATAATAAATATTTCGGTTGGTCATTTATTTTCTCAAAAAGCAGAAATAATAGCCGACCATAATTCGTGCAACATTAAATTAATTCCGGTTCAATATATTAACCTTGCCCGAGAAACTTTCCATATTGCTTATGGAACTACTGTTCATGGAGATGAGTTGATTAACGGGATGGAATATTTAAGAAGTAAAAATAATTTATTCGATTTTAACTCAAATCCAAATAATCTAACAGTTAATGATACAGTTTTCTTTAAAGATTTGTCCAATCCCGAATTTGGTGCTGAGATCAGGAATCATTTAAACTCAAATCCTTCGGTGAATATAATAATGTGGTCTTGGTGTTGTGTTTTCGATTTTGATTCTTCTGTTTTCAACTCTTATTTCCAGATTATGGATGACCTTGAAAAAGAATTTCCAAATGTTAAATTCATTTACATGACAGCACATCTGAATGGAACAGGTATCGATGGTAATGTGAATGTGCGAAATGAATTAATCAGAAAATACTGCAAACAGAATGGGAAAATCCTATACGATTTTGCAGATATCGAAAGTTACGATCCTGACGGAAATTATTTTCTCGATAAACGCGGAAATGAATATTGTCAATACTTTATTGGTCTTGAAAAGCGAAACTGGGCTGAAGAATGGTGCGCAAGGAATCCTCTTGAATGTGAGGATTGTAAATGCTCTGTTACTCATTCTCTCAATTGCAAACAAAAGGGCAGGGCGGTTTGGTGGCTTCTGGCAAGGCTTGCCGGATGGGATGGGAAACCGGTGACAAATGTTGAAATCAATCAGGACACATGCGGATGTGTGCAATTAAATCCAAGTTATCCCAATCCAACTGATGATTTGACTTATTTTAGTTTCAGATTAAAATATACAAGTAAAATATCTCTGCTGATACATGATTTGAAAGGAAATAAAGTTTTAACTCTTATAGATAATGAAGAATTTACCGGTGATGAAAATTTTGGAAGGGAATTTACTTTGCCTTTCAGTCTAAAATCGCTACCCGTTGGTATTTATGAATATCAGTTAATTACTCCAAATGTGGTTAAATCGAGTAAACTTGTAATTGTAAGATAAATCGATTTAATTACATTTCTTTTATTTGAAAGAATAAAAAATTTAAAATAAAATTTTAGAATTAAATAAAATCAATTGTATTATTTTTAAATAAAATTTTCATTTGAATATTACAAATTACAAACTAAGAAAATATATATCAATCAAATGTAAATCAAATGTCTTTCATCATCAGGGCAGAATAATAAACTCATTTAGAAATTTTATATTTTATTAAAAAGTAATTTAACGAAAAGAAATAAAATAATTTTATTACCGTTATGAGTTTTTAACATTAACAATTTCGTTTAGTGTCTCTTTAAAATATAACTTTTGTATATTTGCAATTCGTTTTTTTTTAAAAATTGAAATTATGTAGTTCGGAGAATAAAATGGCAGACAAAACATTAGTAATTGTAGAATCACCTGCAAAAGCAAAAACCATAAATAAATATTTGGGCAAAAATTATATTGTCGAAGCTTCTGTAGGACATATTAAAGACCTTATTTCATTTCGTCTTGGCGTCGATGTCAAGAATGATTTTAAACCTTTATATACTGCTATAAGGGGTAAAAGCCAGGTTATAAAAAAATTAAAGGAAGCTTCAAAATCCACAAAAAGTGTTTTGCTTGCGACAGACCCCGACCGTGAAGGAGAAGCAATTGCCTGGCATATTGCCGAAGAAATAAAAAATGATAATGAAAATATAAAAAGAGTTTTATTTAATGAAATTACGAAAACCGGAGTTGAAAAAGGATTAAAGGAATTAAGAGAACTCGATGAGAATTTATTTATGTCTCAGCAGGCACGCAGAGTAATGGACAGGCTCATCGGTTACCAGGTTTCTCCGTTTGTATCGCGTGCAATGATTAATAAAACCGCGAAATCATTATCTGCCGGCAGGGTTCAATCAGTAGCTTTAAGATTAATATGCAAACTTGAAAAGGAAATTCAGAATTTTCTTCCCATCGATTATTGGACTATACTCGGTGAATTTGCTTCAGATGCCAAGAAAACTTTTAAAGCAAAACTTGTTGGCATCAATGGTCGAAGTATAGTCAATCCTGAAGGCTCATCAAGGGCAGAAAATGAATCCGAGCAAAAAATGCTTGACGAAAAACTTGCTTCGATGAATTATATCCGCTCGGAAGAGGAAGCTGTTTCACTGATTGATAAAATAAAGAAGGAAAATTATTCAATCAGCGATATAATCAAAAAACAAGTAAACAGGAAAGCTCCCGCACCTTTCACAACCAGCAGTCTTCAGCAGGAAGCATCGAGAAGGCTTGGTTTCCCAAACAAGAAGACTATGTCGGTTGCACAAAAACTTTATGAAGGTGTTACTCTCGGTAAAGAAGGTGAAGTAGGTCTTATCACTTATATGAGGACTGACTCGGTCAGATTGAGTCCCGAAGCACAGCAGGCTGCAAGAGAGCATATAAGTAAAACTTTCGGTAATGATTATCTTCCTGAATCGATACCCGTGTTTACATCAAAATCCAAAAATGTACAGGATGCGCATGAAGCTATCAGACCTACAAGTCTTGAATATACTCCTGCAGAAATAAAAAAATTAATAGACAAAGACCATGCTGCATTGTATGAATTAATTTATAACAGGTTTCTTGCTTCACAAATGAAAGAAGCAGTTTATGAGCAAACTTCAATAGAAATAGCCGGGGGTGATTATCTTTTCAGAATTACAGGTTCTGTTGTCATTTTCAAAGGATACCTTGCGGTTTATGAAGATGATAAAGATGATAAAAACGGTAATGGGAACGGCAATGGGAAAGATACTGCAGCTTCTTTACCGAAGAATTTGAAAAAGGATATGAAATTAAATTTGAATGATGTGGAATCAGTTAAATCGCAGACAAAACCACCTGCACGTTACAATGCCGCAAGTCTTGTGAAAGAGCTTGACGAACTTGGCATTGGAAGACCAAGCACGTATGCAGCTATCGTAAGCACTTTGCTGGACAGGGAATATATTAACCAGGACAAAAAGTCATTTGTTCCTACTGAACTCGGTTTTGATGTCAATAATATTCTGATTAATAATTTTCCCGATTTGTTCAATGTTAAATTCACAGCCGAGATGGAGGAAGAATTAGACCTCGTGGCAGAAGGAACAAAAACATATCTCGAGATGATGAATGATTTTTATAATCCGTTCAAAGATTCATTGCATCATGCTAACGAACATGCGGATATTCCTCAAATAATTTGCGATAAATGCGGGGCACCGATGGAAATAAAAGTCAGCAGGCGGGGGAGATTCCTTGGGTGTACTAATTATCCTGAATGTAAAAATACTAAACCGCTTCCAAAAGAAGAGAAAGCCGAAAAATCAGAACCCGAAATAGCAGAAGGAATTTTCTGCGATGTGTGCGGAAAACAAATGGTTATCCGCCAAAGTAAATTCGGTAAATTTTACGGATGTATAGATTATCCGAATTGCAAAGGAACAAAACCGATTTCAACTAATATCAATTGTCCGAAGTGTAAAGAAGGAATAATACTCGAAAGATTCAGCCCCAAATCAAAAAAGAAATTCTGGGGATGTTCCCGCTATCCTGATTGTGATTATCTTTCCAATCATGAACCTGTTAATCAGAAATGTGAAAAATGCGGACATGATTATATTGAAGTTCATTTCAAAAAGGTTGATGACAACTGGGTGAAATACCTGAAATGTCCCGAGTGTAAAGAGAATTATGAGATAAAAGCTTAATTTATTCTTTTAATTTTTTCTAACTTTTCCAATCCGATTTTCAATTCGATTGATAATCCGGGTGCGTGGTAACCGGGCAATCCATCTATAGATTTCCCTGCCGATGACCACCGTTTATCATACAATCCGAATACATCAAGGTTTAGTGAATATCTTATGTTCAATCCTACCAGCAGATTTAATTTTTTTAAATAATCTTCAGTGATTTTTATTTTATAATCCAATCCACCACCAAGATTCAAAAGTAAATTGAATTTGGTGAATCTTGCACTTCCGTTTTTAATCAATATATCTTGGTAATCAATTATTGAATCATTCCTCAAATCAAGGTGAGAAATCGAAGCCCCTAAGCCGAGAATGGGGTAGACCGTAATGTCATTAATCAAGTCATGATAGCCTTCCAATTCGAGAAATACTGAATAGGTTTTTAAAGCAGAATATTTTTCTGCTCCGGAATTCCTGTCGAATGGTATTCTCAAATCGAATGATAAAAAAATATTAGGAATACGATAAAATGGAAATGGGAAATGATTTGAAGAATAATTCAGTCCGATATAGAATACATTCCCCGGTTCAATTTTTGGATAACCGTTTTCGGAGAGAATTGAATTTAATTCAGAGGGGCTGTCGAAATAAATTCCCTGCTTTAAACATATATGAGTGTATAAATCATACTCCGGCTTTTCTAATGCATGAGATGCATTAATTGATAAGAATAATAGAAATAATATTAAAAATTTTATTTTCATTTTTACTTTATAAAAAAAAAGCCCGTATCTTCCGAAACGGGCTTGTAAATATTTAATTTTATTATTTGCTCAGTGCATGCCGCAATGACATGAAACCAACTGTTCCGAATCCTAACAGAAACATAACCTGGAAAGGAATTGCGGCAATTTCGAGATAATATGCAGAAATTGCAATTCCAACTACATAATACAGTGCAAGCAGAAGCTCGATGAAGATTGTCGGACTAATTCTTTTTTGAACATATTTTTTCTTACGCCAATCATCACCGTTTTCAACAATCTTGTATTTTGGAGTTCTGGAAAATCCGGATTTAATATTAAGCAGAGCTTCCATTACGGCTTTAGTGTTATTGACTGCAAATCCCATGCTTCCGGCAAGGAATACAGGAAATAACAACAGTCTTTTTCTCCAGTCCAAATGAATGGCACGCTGTGCATACATATAAAACAGGAATGTTGAAATTGAAGCAAGCACGAATACCGACATTAAAGTGTAATATTCGTCAAATCCCCCGATAGTATTTTTGATAACTACTAAAGGAACGTTCAACAAAGCAACAATAATAATAAAAGGAAAAACTATGTTGCTTGTAAGATGAACAAAACATTCAAGTTTCATTTTCATAGAAAGGTCGGATTTCAAGACAGAAGGAAGCATTTTCTTTGCAGTTTCGACAGCACCTTTTGTCCATCGGAACTGCTGCGTCTTCAAAGCATTTATATCAGCAGGCAATTCAGCGGGAGAAAAATAAAGTTCCAGCCTTTTAACTGAGCCCTGTAACTGAGGTCGAGGTCTTCAGTCAAAGTATCTGAATGCCAGTTACCCGCATCGTAAATGGCTGATTTACGCCAGATGCCGGCTGTGCCGTTAAAATTAATGAAGAATCCGGCTTTGTTACGAACCTGCTGTTCAATCACAAAGTGCCCATCGAGAGCAAGAGCCTGAGCCCTTGTCAGGAATGAATAATTTTCGTTTAGATGTTCCCATCTTGTCTGAACGCATCCGATTTTCTCATCCTGGAAATGCGGAATTGTCTGGCTAAGAAAATCGTCATGGGGAACAAAATCAGCATCGAAAATAGCGATGAATTCACCGCGGGCTTTTTCAAGTCCTTCTTTCAATGCACCGGCTTTGTATCCCTGTCGATTTGTCCTGTGGATATACTTGATGTCATAGCCTTGAAGGGCATAGTCATCAACGAGTCTCTTTGCAAGCTCTTGAGTTTCATCAGTTGAATCATCAAGTACCTGAATTTCAAGCTTGTCTTTTGGGTATTTAATATTACAAACCGAACGAACTAATCGTTCGATAACATACATCTCGTTGAACATTGGCAGTTGTATTGTTACAACCGGCACATCCTCAGGCAGTTCGGCGTTTGGACGCTTGATCTTTAGGGTTTTGTGGTAGTAATATAGCATTATTAGTCCGTGGATGCCAAACCCAAAAAGGATGGTCAACGATATCAAGTAAATAAAGAGTATAAAATATTCCATAAGGAGTGATTCACCTCACCCGATTGTTAAAAATAATATTTAACAAAAAATATATCATTTATATTTTTTTCATTACCAGCCTGAAACAACTCCGAGTAAAATGTCATCTGAAATTTGTTCCAGGGCTTTTTCTATTGATTGATTTCTTTCTGCCTGTGCATTTGCTATGCTATATATATTGAAGGCAGTGAAATTTTTGCTGAATATCAGAGTCTTTTTAATTGCATCATAATATTCAACCTGACAAAGAACAACTATCTTTTTTTCCTTTTCTAATTCTCCGGGATTAACCGTCATTGTTTCATCCCTTATGGAGCTGATGCTGACTGACAGCCTTGCGTCCCCGTTTCTTTCGACCAGACTTAAAGTCCCGTCACTCCTAAATTTATCTGTCAGCAATTGAGTCAGCTGCTCCCTGTATTGTGGATTGCCGTACCCGCTTTTATCATTTACAGATGGTATGTATAATGTTTTTAAATGTTCCGGTACTGAACCGCCTGTAAACGAATAACATCCAAAAATTTGCACCAATACAAACATGCAAATTAAATAATGTATGTTAAGTAAAATATTACGGAAAAATGAATAATTATTCATTTTTTATGTCTATATAATTTTATGTAACTACTAAGAATCATTACTTAATACTGATACAACACTGTCAAAGTCAATTATTTCGTCCAAAAACGGATTGAACTTTTTTTCATCGCCGATGGTTGTTGGTTCTCCATGACCGCTATAAACCATCATATCATCAGGTAATGTCAGTATTTTATTTTTAATTGAACTTAACAGAGTGTCAGTGGAACCACCCGGGAAATCAGTTCTGCCAACACTTCTGCAAAAAATTGTATCTCCAGTAAAAGCAACAT
Source organism: Ignavibacteriota bacterium (assembly GCA_016219595.1). Taxonomy (GTDB): domain Bacteria; phylum Bacteroidota; class Ignavibacteria; order Kapaibacteriales; family UBA2268; genus XYC2-FULL-35-21. The sequence continues at coordinate 13,088 of JACRLY010000043.1, forward strand.
TATTTTCAAAATTAACAAGGCAAATACCTCCTTCAGTATGACCGGGTGTATGAAGAACCTGGAATTCCAGCAAACCGCAATTAATTTTCATGCCATCTTCCAAATATATATCCGGAACAACTGCTTCTATTTCGAATGGTAATTTGAAAATTGAGGTTTCATTTGGTTTCAGCAACCTGTATTCATCATTTTTATGAACATATACAGGTGCATTTGTATACCTCTTTAATTCTGCAGTGTCTAATGTATGGTCCCAATGAGTATGGGTTAAAATAATTTTTTCGATTTTTAAATTTCTTTTCTTAATGACAGGTAACAGGTGTGAGACAGCATCAGGAGGTGCGTCAATAACTATTGTAGGGGCAGATTCACTACCTGCCCCTACTGTTTGATTATCTATTACAAGATAACAATTTGTTGCCAACGGACCACATTCAAATGGAATAATTTCCATGTTTTTATATTAATGATAACATCATTATCAAAATAACCAATTACTTGGATTCAAAATTATAATCTTTTATTCGGAAAATAAAAAATATATTTTTCCACAGGCATAAATAAATATTGAAAAAACACATTTTTAATGATAACATTCATATTAATTTTTGTCAAATTTTAATTAATTAAGTAAATTGTTATTCTATAAAAGAATAAATAAATATGATAAATTCATATATTCCGAATCGATATGAATATTAATTTTACAAATTTAGATTAAAGGAAATCAAAATGGCAACAGTAATTTTATCAGCAGTTAGAACACCGATTGGTGCTTTCATGGGTTCATTATCATCATTATCTGCACCAAAACTTGGAGCAATCGCAATAAGCGAATCAATTAAAAGGTCAGGATTGAAAAATGAAGATATTAATGAAGTTATTATGGGTAATGTCTTGTCTGCCGGAGTAGGGCAGGCACCTGCAAGGCAGGCAACTATTTATGCCGGGTTACCTGTTTCAGTACCTTGTATGACTATTAATAAAGTATGTGGAAGCGGTTTGAAGGCAGTTATGCTTGCGGACCAGTCAATTAAAACAGGGGATTCTGAAATTGCTGTCGCCGGAGGTATGGAATCAATGTCAAATGCTCCTTACCTATTATTTAAAGCAAGGACAGGATATAAGATGGGTAATGGAGAATTGACTGATTCGATGATTCATGACGGCTTGTGGGATGTTTACAACAATTTCCACATGGGTATGGCCGGTGAGTTGTGTGCAACGGAATGCAATATTACCAGGCAGGACCAGGATGAATTTGCCATAATCAGTTATAAGCGGGCTCTCGATGCTCAAAAGAATGGTTCTTACAATGATGAAATTGTACCCGTTATAATTGAAGATAAAAAGGGACCGATTACAGTAAATAAAGATGAAGAACCAGAGAAAGTGAATTTTGACAAAGTACCAGCTTTAAAACCGGTATTTAAAAAGGATGGGACTGTAACAGCAGCAAACGCTTCTTCTATCGATGACGGTGCATCGGCTGTAGTTGTTGCTTCCGATGCAAAAGCAAAATCTTTAGGAGCAAAGCCCTTGGCTAAAATAATTTCTTATGCCACACATGCTCAAAAACCGGAATGGTTCACAACTGCCCCAACCGAAGCAATAAAAAAAGCTGTTGAGAAAGCCGGAATTAAAATTGAAGAAATTGATTTATTTGAAGTAAATGAAGCATTTGCCTCCGTTGCTATTATTACACAAAGAAATCTGAATATACCGATAGAAAAAATTAATGTACACGGAGGAGCAATAGCACTTGGGCATCCTATTGGTGCATCAGGAGCCAGAATACTTACTACACTGATTTATGCCTTAAAGAAATATAATAAGAAATATGGGCTTGCTTCTTTGTGTATTGGCGGTGGAGAAGCTGTTGCTATGGTTATTGAAAATGTATAATCTCCCGCATTTTCAATAAAATATATTTAAAATTGAAGATAATTAAATATTTTTTTTCAAAAAGAGGATTGCCATGAATAGAGGACTCATTACTATCGTCTTTGCTGTTTTGTTTGTATTTTCAACAGCACAAATATTTTCAAAAACAGCACCAAATACTAGAAAAGAATCTCAGGATGAAATACAAAGAAAAATTCAATTCATTGATTACAGGACATCTACTAAAAGCAATGTAGAGTTTATGTTTTCAAACACAGGATATTTAGCTCATGAAGAGACGACTGATATTAATTTAACCAGAGTTGGAGTACCGGGTTGTACATGGCCCAGGGATTCAAAAAATACATATATTTTTGGTATGGGTATTTGTTTCGGAGCCAAAAAAGTATATAATGGCGATACTTTTAATTTGTCTCATATAGCTTACAATCCGAGCACAGGAAGTAATTGGATGCGGGAAGGAAGAATTGAAGACGGGACTCGGTATAATGGTTCTTAATGAAGAGGATAGGGATTTGACAACCTATCCAAATGGACCGGCTATTATTTCTTCTCAGGATGTTCATTGTGTATACAAAGACACTGATTTACAATTATACAATGGACATAGCCAGCAAAATTTAACCGATTCAGGTTATCCGATGAGAATTCAATATGAACAAACTGCATATTTATATGATAATGAATTATATAAAGATATGGTAATCCTTCGATATAAATTAATAAATATGTCAACAGATACATTAAGAGACTGCTGGATTGGTATGATTTCAGACAATGATTTAAAAATATCGGGACCTGATTCGGGACAGGTGAATGATGTAGCAAAACGTTATGCAGTCGATGAATCATTAAATCTTTGTATTACCTGGAGTGATATTAATAAAGGAGAAGCCGGAAAGGGATTCGGTTACTTAGGAAATTCGTTGCTCGAATCACCTGCCGTTGACCAAAATGGAAATATAAGGAAAGATAAATCATTTTTTGCACCAGAGGAACAATTAGGATTAAAAACTACAAAATTATTTAATATTAGTGAAGATGCTACAATTTTACAAAATTTATACTATCAACTTTCATCAGGGAAACATTCAATAAATATTGAAAATGAGGATTTGAGGTTATTGCAGTCAACCGGTCCTTTCAACATGAATCCTAATGATACTGCAGTTTGTGCATACATGATTAACTTTGCAAATACTGTTAGTGGAGATGAAGCTACAGGTTCACTGACCGATATTCAGAATTTGATTACAAATGTAATTAATGGAAGAGATTTATATTATAACAAACGGCTCATTTCAGGGATTGAAGAGGGAAATAAAATACCCGGAGAATTTAATATTACAAACATCTATCCTAATCCGGCTGACTCTAAAGTTAATATTGAATTTAATGTATCTAATGATGGAAAAGTTAATGTAGAATTGTTAGATGTATTGGGAAATCGTTTAAATGGCGTTAATAAGGATTGCGATAGCGGATTGAATCAAATTACAATTAATACTAATGAGTTGCCGTCTGGTAATTATATTATAAAAATCAATAATTCAGGAACAAGTTTGACAAGATTATTATCAGTATTAAAATAATTGATGAATTTGAAAGAAATAAATATAGTAACTCATGAATATGATGAGTTATTCCAAAATAGATTAAATGAGCTGAAAAAGGGTAAAGGCTCGATTATATGTATTTCTGGAGAAACCGGATTCGGAAAAACACATCTCCTGAAATATTTTCATGATGCGGCAGGTTCAGTTTCAAAACCGGCTCCAACTTCTGTTTTTGTGCAGTGTGATGCTCCTATAGGCACATTCAAGATTGGAAATTTACAGCCTATGCTTCCATTTTCACGCGCTATTGAAAAAATATTGTCAAAAACAAAAGAGGAAAAATCAGCCGAAAAGAAATTCGCAAAGAGTATAGGTATGACAATCCTAGCGACTTTACCGATTGCCGGAGAAGTATTCTATGCAGTTAAAGAGTTAAGTAAGGATTGGAGGCAATATAAAAAGGATAAATCCTCCCTGACATTTAACAAGATTAACACCGTTACGGCAGAATATTACGATAGTATTGTATCTTTTACAGATAACATCCCATTGGTAATTTTAATTGATGATATTCACTGGTGTGATATCCAATCTGTTGAACTTCTCTCGCACCTGGCGACTAACATTTTAAAAATTCCACTTTTGATTGTCGTAGCATTCAGAACCAGTATTTTGCAAAGTCATGCATCACCGCTGAATAATTTTATAAAACAATTTCAATCAGAAAAAAATTCTGTTTTCTTTATTGAACTGAACGGATTCTCAAAAGAGCATGTTAAAAAGTATATAAAATTATCCTTAAAGAATTACAAGGATAATGAGAAATTCGAAGAGTGGATTTATTCCCAGACTGATGGAATCCCGGGTTCGATTAATGAATTCATTAGATACGTTGAAAGCAGGTCTCCATTTGATGAAAAAGGAAATCTAAAATCAGATTTTCTTGCTGATTCCAATATACCTACTTCTGTACAGACCGCTTTTTCACAGTCGGTGGGTAACCTTAGTGACGAGGATACTAACATACTTGCCATCTGCAGTATGGAAGGCAGGGAATTTACTGCCTATATCATATCACAATTATTAAATACGGATATATTAACGGCTATTAAAAAATTGAGAAGCCTCCAAAACAGAACAGGCATAATAAGAAGCGTTGGGACACAGTTGAGATATGGAATAAAAAGCACAACATACGAATTTACCCAGGCATATTATCATAACTTGTTCGAAAAATCTCTTGAATATGAAGAATATATTGCACTTCACAGTCAGATTGCATCAATTTTGAGACAAAGATATGAGGATACCGAATCAGAAACTTTGAAACAGGAAATAGCACCTTATCTTGCCGCTCACAGTGCCGAATCCGGGGATAAGGAAACAGCAAAATCAATGCTGTTGATTGCGGCACAATCTGCTGAAAAATTCGGTAATTCAGGTATTATACAGGAATATTATAACAATTACACTTCAATTGATAAAACAGAAATTTCTGAAAATGAAAGTAATCCTGAAGAGGAAGCACTCAAGGACCTGCTCAGAAAATCTCAATTAAGTAATTATGATTTTGAATCGAAAAATGAGATTGATAATGAATCCGGTAATGAGTCTAAACCTGAGTCCCAGGATTTCCTTGCTATAAGAAAAACTATTGTGGATTATTATCATAAAGGGAATTATAATTCTGCGGCTGACCTGGCTTTATCTTATATAGACTCACAATCCGGCGGATTGACTATTTCAGATAAATCCCAGTTGTATGCACTCATTATCAAATCATATATTGAATCCGGTGATTTGGAGAAGGCAGAAACCTATTGTAATACAGCGATAAATATGATTGAAAACAATCCTGACATTGTAGGGGAAAGTTTTTTATTTAATGTTTGTTCAATTTTGTATTCTATAAAAAAACAGGATGAAAAAGCTTTGTGGTATTTATCGGAAGCAACAAGGAAGGCAATGTCTCTGCCACCTGAATTAAAATTGTTAACTTTAACCAATATTGCTTTGCTTACAGAGAAAAATAAATCAGGTAATTCCGGTAAATATTTTGATGCTGCCAGAAAAATCAGCTATGCCTTGAACTTCAATGAATTTGCATCTGATGTATTTAAATAAAAAAAGACAGAACGAAATCCTGTCCTATTCCATAACAAATTATTTATCGAATCAAATTATAAAAAAATGTTTTTATACTTTAATATCGAGAAATCCTTTTTCAAGCTGGTCTTTTGCTGTTTGCTGTATTTGTTGTTGCGGCTGAGCCGTAGCTAATACCTGCAAAACCTGTTTCTGAGTGCTTTCAGCACCGACAGCTTCTTTTATCACATCCTTCTGGATTTCATTTTGTACTGTAATCTGCGGTTTTTCTGTCGCATTTACATCTTGTTCTGTTACTTTGTCTATTGTCATAACTTTCTCCTGATTATTGGAGTAATATTTACCTTTTGAATTTATTATCGGCTTTTTTTTGCAATACTTTAATTTTTTTATAAAATTTATTTTAATTTAATCTAATATTATGCAAAATAAGCAATTAAGAATAATTAATTATATTAAATTTTATTGAATTAATTTATTTTTTTTAAAATATAGGAGGCTTCCAGGCTGAAAAATGTTTTAATTAACGGTAAAAATGAAACCGGGGTAAGTTTGATAGTAGGAAGCCCGAATTTCATTTTAAAAACAGGTCTAAGCAGATAAAACTCTGATTTTACGATTTCAAATCCAGCTTCAGAAGCAGCTTTAATAAATTTATTGACAGTTAACCTGATAACTTGTAATCTTTTGATTTCAGCTATATCATATGGGTGTCCTGAAGAAATTAATTTATGAAATATAAAATTCGGGAGTAAATGTATATATGGGAATCTGCCCCAAAATTTCCTGATAATGTGCTGGTGTCCTCCAAATGGGGTGTGATAAGGAGGGAAAGTTATGTATAAGAAAGCATTATTTTTCATGAATTTTTTTAAATTCAAAAGAGACTCTTTTGTATTGTCCAAATGTTCAATCACATCTCTGAGTATAACAAGGTCAGCAGTCTCTTCCCAATTTTCAAGCGGGTTGTCTGTCGTTATATTATGTGTTTTATATTCGATATTATGCTGTGCCAATTCTGAAATTTTATTGCCTATATTCAGTCTTCCGGGGTCAATATCGGTGCCTAATGCTTTTTTTGCACCTGCTTCAACCAATGCAGTCAGAACTCCTCCTTCACCACATCCTACTTCAACAATCGTTGAATTATTAATTTCAATCCGGTTTCTTAATAAATATGGAACAATTACTTCTCTAGACAATCTATACTGATAATTCCAATAGTATTTGGCTGAATCGATAATATTCGAAGAACTATTAACTAAATCTATAATATTATTCATTAATTATATTACTATTTTTGTAAAATTAATTTGGCGTGCAAAAAAAATTCGCCTTATGATATTTTTAAAAGTTTACAGTGGATTAAGACTTTTAAACAAATTTTAAATTTTAAATCTTTTAACTTTATCTCAATTTTTTATTAATCTAATGCGAATTGCATTTTTATCGGTTTTCTATCCTTACAGAGGCGGAATATCTCAATTCAATGCCTGTGTATTCAGGGCACTGGAAAAGAATAATGAAATCCGGGCATATAATTTTAAAAAATTATATCCGAATTTATTATTTCCTGGGAAAACTCAATTTGTCAATGAGTCTGATACTGCTGATAAAATTAATTCTTTTAGAATACTGAATTCCATAAATCCTATAAGCTTTATTAAAACTGCAAAAGAAATTGAAAAATTTAATCCTGATTTATTATTAATGGATTATTGGCTTCCATTCTTTGCTCCCGCTTTTGGATTTATTAGTAATAAATTAAGAAAAAAAGGTGTAAGTACTATCAGTATTTTAAGCAATGTTATTCCACATGAACGGAAACCCAGAGATATATCATTAACAAAATATTTTCTAAACAGATGCGATGGATTTATCGTACTTGCTGATTCAGTCAAGAATGATTTATTGACATTAAAACCTGAGGCAAAATATAGACAACACCCTCATCCGAATTATGAGCATTTCGGAGCTAAGATTCAGAAAGAAAGAGCAAGAGAAATTCTTGGAATACCAAATGAGAAAAAAATTATCCTTTTTTTTGGACTAATCAGGAAATATAAAGGACTCGATATACTTATCAAAGCTATCGGCGAATTGCCGGATGATTATTTTCTACTTGCTGTCGGGGAAGTATACGGAAAAGAAGATGAGTATAATAATTTAATTAAAGAATCGGGAATTAACAACAGGGTAAAATTTGTCAATCAATACATAAGCGATAGTGAAGTTTCACCCTATTTTTCTTCGGCGGATGTATGCGTACTGCCTTACAGAAGCGCCACACAAAGCGGTATTATAGGAATTGCTTATCATTTCGGATTGCCAGTAATTACAACCGATGTTGGTGGGTTAAGGGAAGTTGTAGAACCTTTTGACACAGGTATAATAATACCTTTTGCAGATGTATCTATATTAAAAGATAATATTGAAACTTATTTTGTAAATCATCTCTATAAAAATTTTACCTCAAATATCGAAAAATTCAAACAAAAATATACATGGGAAAGTTTTGTAAAAGAAATAGAAGAACTTTTTTATAAAATCAAGGGTAAATAATAAATATTGAAAGAGTTATAATTCCACTTTTATCTGATTATAACAAAAAAATTCAGGTTAATAATTTTATTTCTCAATTCAATATATTGAATTAATTCCTTGAACGGTATGATTATTGTTATTAAAATCAAATAGTTGTAAAATTTTGTTTAAAAAATAATGCCTGAGATTATGAAATGGCAGAAAATTTAAAACACAAGCATGGTTTGTCTCATAAGCAATCTATAAGAAAAGCTTCTGGAAGACATAGGCTTATTCATGAATCAATCCCTGAAAAAAATATTCAACATTCACTTAACTCAAATTATTCTTTAATTATTTCAATCGACGGTGACATTTTATTTGCCAATGACGGAACACTTGAAAAGTTAGGATTTGATGGAAAGAAATCAAATGTCCATAATTATTATTCATTAATTGGAAACGAAGATGCTAAAAATTTTAAAAAGGTCTTAAAAAAATTAATTAAGACTGGGAATTATGAATCGGAAGTATTAAATCTCTCAGTAAATAATAAATCAAATTCAAAAATCACTCAGGTTATAGACTTTTTCGAAATTAAAGACGAACAATATTTCAGAATAACGTTAGAAAATAAAGAAGAGAGATTGAAACTTGAGTTAGAACTGAACAAAACAAAAAGATTTTTAGAGGGAATAATTAATAATTTACCTGTTACTGTTTTTGTTAAGGATGCAAAGCAAGGAAGATTTTTAATATGGAACGAAAAATGTGAAACATTATTCGGATTAAAATCGGAGGATGCGTTAGGTAAAACGGATTTTGATTTTTTCCCAAAGGAACAGGCAGAATTTTTCAGAAAAAAAGATATTGAGGTATTGGAATCAGGGAAAGTGATAGAAATACCGGAAGAACCTATAGACAGCCCTTTGTTAGGCAGAAGATACCTTCACACCATCAAAGTGCCCATATATGATGATAATAACATACCGGTTTTCCTGTTAGGATTTTCAGAAGATATTACTGACAGGTTAGCTGCGGAAGAAGCAAGAAAAATTAGTGCTGCATTATATACAAGTTTATTCGAAAGACTCCCGATAGGTTTATATAGGTCAAAAAAGGACGGTACCATTTTAGAAGCAAATCCTGCTTTAGTCAAGATGCTTGGATATCCAAGCAGAGAAAAATTCCTAGAGCAAAATACTAAGGATATTTATCCTGATGAAAAGATTAGAATTGACTCCATTGGAAAAATAAAGAAGAAAGGCCAGGTATATGATTTTGTAGTTCCTCTGAAAAAGATGGATGGAAACATCATCTGGGTCAGGGATAAAACGCAATTAATAGAAGATGAAATAAATGAGGAATGTTATGAAGGCTTCCTTGAAGATTTCACAGCAAGGAAACAGGCAGAGGAGGCATTGATTGAGAGTGAAAGTAAGTTCAGAAGCATGTTTGAACAATCTTTGGATGGACTCTTGTTAATGAATGATAAAGGAAAAGTTATTGAATGTAATGTAGCGGCTGAAAAAATTCTTGGATACCCTTTTGAACTGATTAATGATAAACCTGTATATGATATTTTGTTTGATGTTACTCCACAAGAATTAAAAAATCCGGATTTATATGAAAATCTAAAAAATTCATTTATCAGTTATTTTGAAACAGGGATTTATCCATGGGAAAAGAAATGGGTCGAAAGAAATATTGAATTAAATGATGGTACTAAAAGAGCTATTACATCACTTATATTTCCGATTAAAACAAATAACAGGTTAATATTTTGTAAAATCTTAGATGATATTACGGAAAGAAAAAAAGCTGAAGAAGAAGTAAATAATCTCAACCGTAGTCTTGAAAATAAAATAATGGAAAGGACTGCAATGCTTAGAAAATCTCTGCTTGAGTTAAACGAAGAGATAGAACTAAGGAAAAAAGCAGAGAAGAAATTAACTGATGCAAAAGAAAAAATAACAGAAGCATTTAAAAAAGAGAGAGAGTTAAGCGAATTAAAATCGCGTTTCATATCTATGATATCACATGAATACAGAACACCATTAACAATAATAATGACCTCGACTTTTTTGCTTGAGAAATATTATAATGTACAGGATTCAGAAAAATTCGGTGAGAAAATCGATATGATACAAAGTTCTGTTCAGAATATGGCTCAGATGCTCGAAAATGTTCTGCTGGTTGGAAAAGGTGAAAAAGGTTCAGTCAGAACCCGCTTAAAAAATTGTAACGTAGAAAATCTTTGCGAACAGGTTATTGAGGAAGTTCAAATAATAAATAAGTATGGGCACAATATTGAATTGTTGATTAACGGCGATTTCAAAAATGTTAAAACCGATGAAATGATGTTGCATTCTATATTGATAAATTTATTAATAAATTCAGTGAATTATTCGCCGGGTAATGAAGATATCAGATTAGATTTAAAAGAAATCAAATCAGGAATCGAAATAAAAATAATTGACCAGGGAATTGGAATACCTCCTACCGAAAAGCCATTTATATTTGATTCTTTTTTCAGAGGAACAAATACAGGTATCAGTCCGGGATTTGGAGTCGGTTTGACAATTGTAAGAACTTGTGTTGAAGAACTTAAGGGTGAAATATCCGTTACCAGTGAATTATACAAAGGAACTACTGTAACCGTTAATTTGCCTTACATTGTAGATTATGTATAGGAAATGTTGTCAGTTAAATATTTTTGAAATTCTGATTATCTGAATAATTTTTTTTAAATCGTAAGACCACACTCAAAATCCAGTAAATTCTAATTAACAAATCAAAGGTTATGGTGATTATAATAATACACATCATAGCTTGAAAAATAATAACTTAAGTGCAATTAATTGATAAAATTTGCTTATTTTTGTGTAAGTAGTTAATTATCAAAGGGAAATTATTTCTGAATGAAAAAAAATCTGACAGCATACGGTTTTCTAAGGGTTGCTGCAATAACGCCCGAACATAAAGTCGGCGATGTAGATTTTAATACAGAAGTAATAATAAAATGTATTAATTCCGCATTGGATACTAAATGTCAGGTAATTCTTTTTCCTGAATTATCAGTTACAGGCTACACTTGTGCCGATTTATTCTATCAGAATATACTTCATGAAGCCGTCAGGAAAGCGATAAACAGAATTGCAAAATATACTAACAAACACAGGATTATTGTTGTTGTAGGCGCACCTTTAAATTCCAATGGAAAGCTTTTTAATTGTGCATTTGTAATTTGTAATGGTAGTATAGCAGGAATTGTACCCAAGACTTTTTTATGTAATACAAATGAGTATTATGAAGAAAGATGGTTTTCTTCCGAATTTGACAGAACTACCGATACTGTCAAATTTGAAGATAATGAAATACCATTTGGCGGGGACTTACTTTTCAGAATAAGTGATTATAATGATTGTACAATTGGTATAGAAATATGTGAAGATTTGTGGAGTGTGATTCCACCGAGTTTTAATATGGCACTTGCCGGTGCAAATATTTTACTGAATCTTTCTGCAGGAGATGAAGTGCTTGGTAAAGCAGATTACAGGAGAAAACTTGTCGAATCGCAATCAGCACGATGTCTTGCTTCTTATGTATATGCCGGATGTGGTCCTGGGGAATCGAGTACTGACCTTGTTTTTTCAGGCCATTCAATTATTTCTGAAAATGGCAGGATTCTTTCCGAATCCAAAAGATTCAATTTTGAAAGTCAGATGCTAATCAATGACATTGATATCGACAGGATAAATCATGAAAGAATCAAAAACAATTCATTTGCTAATTCAGAATTTATATCAAACTACAGATTTATCGATTTAAAAATTGATAAATTGAAAACTGATGAATTGAAGAGGGAAGTCAGTTCCACACCATTTATACCCGGCGATGAGAGCAAAAGAGACGAAGTGTGTAAAGAAATTTTTTCGATTCAGACTACAGGATTGTCCAAAAGATTAAAGCATTTGCATAATCCAAAAGTTATCGTTGGGATATCCGGTGGATTGGATTCAACATTAGCATTGATTATTGCAGTTAAAACCTTCAGTAATCTTAAATTAAATCTTTCGGATATTCATGCAATCACAATGCCCGGCTTGGGAACAGGTGAACAAACATTATCTAATTCACAGGAATTGGCAAAACAATTTGGTGTAACTTTAAAAATTATTCCAATTACTGATGCTACTATCAGGCATTTTGAAGATATTCATCATGATGTCAAGAAAACTGATATTGTATTCGAAAATGCACAGGCACGAGAAAGAACACAAATATTGATGGATTATGCTAATCAATATAATGGTATAGTAATTGGAACAAGCGACCTTTCAGAACTTGCTCTCGGCTGGAGTACATACAATGGTGACCATATGTCAATGTATTCAGTCAATTCGGGTGTTCCGAAGACATTAGTTAAATACATTATCGAATGGACTTCTGCAAAGGAATTTAAAGGCGAAATTTCAAATATTCTAAATAGCATTTGTAATACACCAATATCTCCGGAGTTATTGCCACCGGTAGGTAATAAAATTCAGGAAACTGAAAAAGTAATCGGTCCATTTATTTTACATGATTTTTTTCTTTATTATTTCGTTAGATACGGATATAATCCAATGAAAATTAATATGCTTGCTAACATAGCATTCAGAAATAGATTTAGCGAACAAGAGATTAAAAATAACATGAAAATATTTATTAACCGATTTTTTAAAAATCAATTTAAAAGGTCCTGTTTACCTGACGGGATAAAGGTTGGAACTGTATCTCTGTCACCAAGAGGAGATTGGAGAATGCCAAGTGATTCCGAATCAAATTTATGGATAAATCAATTGGATGATGAATATTAAAGAATAAATTTGTAAGTTAAATAAAATAATTAATTAAAAAATTTAGGTTTGCCTAAAATTGAATAAAACTATATTCGTCAAAAGAATTTTTACGGTTAGGAATATAAACAAATAAGTTATTCATAATGAAGATAATTACAACATAAATAATGGGGATGTTATACTCGGATAAATTTATGAATAATTTTGATGAAAAGGGTGATATTAGAATTATCATAGCAGATGACCATGAGGTAGTAAGGGTAGGATTGAGAAGATTGATGAGCTTGGATAAATCAATTATTGTAATTGATGAAGCTCAGAATGGTGAGGAAGCAGTTGAACTTGTCAGAATTCATAAACCTGATATTGCCCTGCTTGATATCCTGATGCCTAAAGTAAACGGAATTGAAGCAACTGAGATGATAAAGCAAAATTATCCTGATGTTTTTGTTGTTATTTTAACCGCATTCGAAGATTCAGTTCATATAGAAAGTGCAATGTCGGCAGGGGCTGATGGTTATTTGACTAAAGACATATCCGCTAAAGACTTGGTCGCATCATTGAGAAATGTTAAATGTGGTGAAAGGGTGTTCAGTAAGAATATCCTTAATTTGCTGAATAAAAAGTTTGTGCCTTATCATGAAAGTGACAGCTCTCCGGTTTTGATTTCAAGAAGAGAACAGGAAATATTAAATCTGGTTTCCTCGGGATTAACAAGTCCTGAAATAGCTGATAAGTTATTTATAAGTGTACGAACTGTACAGTCACACAGGTCTAATATAATGCAGAAACTTGGGGTGAAAAACACAGCTGAATTAGTCAGATATGTTTATGAAAGGAATGAAGAGGAGAAAATTAACTAAATATATATACTATTATATATAAATTTAGGTATAATTACGTATTGAATTTTTAAATGAAATGATTTAATTTTAAAATGCTATAAGTGTGTCTCGGTTAAAATAAATAGTATAAATTTTATTAAGTATGAAATTAAAATTAATAATAATCATAAACAGGTGAAAAATGGAACTTGTGACTCTTGCAAAAAAAATAATTCAATTTAAAAAGAGGAACTTAAAATGGGGACTCCGTAACCGAAACCATTCATTTGTAATGAAAGTTAATATGGTAATCGGATTCTGTATTTTATTATTTCTTTTGACAACAAGTTCACAAATTGTATTTGCACAAAATAACGTAGGAATCGGATGCACAGATCCGGATGCGTCTGCAATACTCGAATTGCGTTCAACCTCATTGGGTTTCCTGGCACCTCGAATGACATTAGCCCAGAGACCGGCAACCCCTGTAACAGGATTACTGATATATCAGACTGATAATACACCGGGATTTTACTTTTACGACGGAGCGGCTTGGGTATATATGCTTGCAGGTAGTTATTGGTCATTAAGCGGAAATAGTACTACTAATCCTGTAAATGATTTTATTGGAACCACAGACCTTCAGGACCTTGTATTCAGGACAAATAATTTGGAAAAAATGAGAATTCTGAGTGGAGGCAATGTTGGCATAGGATTAAATAATCCAACACAAAAATTTGAAGTATACGACGGAAATATTTTACTGTCAAATTCTGTTGCAGCATCAGAATTAAGATTTGCTGAACCCGGCGGGGCTGATTACACTGCTTTTAAAGCACAATCTCAGATTGGAAATGTAACATATACACTGCCCGGTGCTGACGGTTCGATTGGGCAGGTACTGACAACAGACGGTGCAGGATTATTGAGTTGGTCAACTATCAGCGGAGGAGGTTCCGGGTGGACGGTCGGTGCAGGTGTTGTTTACAATACAACCGATAATATTGGTATAGGGACAAGCACACCAGGTCAAAAATTAGAACTTTTTGACGGGAATATTTTATTGTCAAATAGTGCTTCAGCCACTGAACTTAGATTCGCTGAGCCCGGTGGTATAGACTATACTGCATTTAAAGCACAGGCACAAACAGCAAATGTAACTTATACTTTGCCGTCTGCAGATGGAACTATAGGTCAGGTATTGACAACAGACGGAGCAGGTTTATTGAGCTGGTCTTCGCCTTCAGGTTCTGTCCCGTTAGGAACGAGCGGACAAACTTTAAGATATGACGCAACTAATGCACTGATTGCCAATAGTTTTTTAACAAATGACGGCGTCCAGGTAGCAATTAATGATAATAATTCTGGTAATCAGAATCCTCCTCTACTAATCGTACAAAGCGGAACCGGCGATGCATCTCAAAGGTATTTCTTATCAGGTGGTCAGAGTGTAAGTACCGGAATAAACAATTTAGATAATGACAATTATGAAATCAGTAATACCACTGCTTTAGCTTCAACCGGGGCTTATACTGATGCAAATAAGATGTTGAGGGTTCACACTGAAGCTGGTAGCATCGGTATAGTAGATTTTAATCATCAGAGCAGGATTAGGGCTTATCTAAATGCTGTTGCCAGTATTCCAACAAATTTATGGACTACTATCCCTTTTGCTAATGAAAGCTATGATTCACAGAATGAGTTTAATACGGCAACTTTTGAATTTACTGCTCTTGAGGACGGGTATTACCAGGTAAATGCAAGGACTGAGTTTGATTTAATCGGGGCGATGGCAAATGATTCCTATTTAACAATAGCAATTTACGTAAATGGGGTCATTTACTCTGAAGGAAATAATCTACAAGTTGTAGATAATATTGGTGACGTAAGCAGTAACAATAATGCACCTAATGTAAGTGATGTAGTGCAATTAACGGCGGGGCAAATTATCACAATAAGGGTTTTTCAAAATACTGGGAATACTTATGATATAAAAGCCGGTTCTTCAAAAACTTATGTATCAATTCATAAGTTGAGTTAAAAAGTCCCGAAGTAATTTTATTACATATTGATTTATCGAAATAAAGGTTATTTTTTTTTATCAGAATAAAATGGGAGTGTAAGTATATTTACTAAACAAAGAAATATAATCAATAAATTAAATACGGAAACTGCTTTGGTTCTTTTTAAAACTGTTGCAGTGATGTTTGTAATTTTGTTTGCTCCTTCAATAACATTTTCTCAACTTTATATCAACGGAAATTCCAATTTTTATATTAATACAGGTGCACAGGTTCAGGTGAATATGAATACATCTGTAACAAATGCAACAAGTGTATTAAGGCAAGTTGGAAACAGTTATCTCAGAATGTCTGGCAATCTGACTAATAACGGCTCGGTGAACCTCGACCGTGGTTTTACACTCGGTGGAAATTTAATATTGAATAATGCGATTGACTTTACTACTAATTCGACGACTATTACTTTTTACGGTCCAACTTCACAGACAGTAACAAGTCCGTCTGCAACAGTATCACTTTATGAATGGGTCATTGATAAAACAGGGGGATATGTATTCACTGGAAATGAAGTAGTGGTTAACAGTGTGTTGAGACTTATATCAAATGCAATTGTTGACATTGGGATATATAATCTGACAATGGGTATAAATACAACAATCTTCTCCGATTATGGAACTGCAAAAGTATTTAGTAATACACAGTGTGTTTATAATTCGCAGGGGATTAACAGCGGTTCACTTGTAAGGAGGATAGATCCTTCAGCTTCGTTACCATTGCCTACATTGAGATTTCCGTTAGGAACTCCAGGAACTTCGGGGGATGTTTATACTCCTGCAGAAATAAACCTGATAAGCGGTTCTCTTTCACCCGGTTCTCAAATTGCTATTAAAGCTATAAGAATATAAAGTTCTATGGTTTAATCCATCATACCCAAATCCAAGCGGTTATTGGGCTGTTGACCCCGGTGTAGTCAATGTATCCGATTTTAATAATCAATTTTTCTATTCACAACAGGTAAGTTCAATTGACGGAGACTGGACAACAGGTGAAGATGCTGCAGGACGAGCAACATATTTCAGTATAACCGATAATGGGGATTATAATACACCTGGGACCTGGTCAAAAGTAAGTTTCGTCGGACCAGCCTCTACAACTGCTCCAAATAAGCAATCAGACAGGGTAAGAATAAACTTAAAAGTTAGAATTACAGGTCCTGTTTCGAATGTAGGCGAATTGTCGGTTGAATCGGGTGGCATTTTGAGGTTTGAAACTGATGATGCAATCGGAGGGAATATTTTTCGTGTTGAAGATAACGGAGGTCTGGAAATCGGAGGACAATACGGTATTACTTCTTTGGTTAGCGGACCTACAGGTGGAAATGTTCAGACCACAACCAGAACATTCAGTCAAAATGCAGTTTATAAATACATAAGTACGACTCTTAACCAGGAATCAGGTGATGCAATTCCTTCGCCTGTGAGAAGCATAGTATGCGACAAAGCGTTCGGCAGGACAGTTACATTGAGTAAAAATGTATCAATTAATGATTCTCTCATTATTAATGTAGGGACTTTAGATATTGGTTCATTCTCAGTGAATGGTAACAGTTCGGGTAGAACATTTACAATGAGAGGCGGAGAATTGGTTGTAAGGTCTACATACCCGACAAATTATCTGACTAATACTTTTACATCCGGAACAATCACATTCGACGGAACAGGTAATGTTACAATACCGAGCAGCGGCTCCGATCCCGCAGTAGCCCAGTATAACTCGCTTACCATAAGAGGGAACCGGGCAGCAGGAACCAACATTACATTCCAAAATTCAGGAGATATAAATATAATCGAGGATTTTGATATTTCTGCACTGAATTTTGCGGGAGTTGCTACTCAAAAATTCTTTACTGATGGCTCAAATGTTGTATTTAAGAAAAATGGAGGTGTCCAAAACATTCAATGCAGTCCAGCATCGCCTGTAAGCGTTTTGGTTAATCTTGCATATTATAATTTGAAAATAGCAGGCACCGGAATAAAACAATTAAATTCATCGGTGGCTTCTACTACTTTTAATGTAACAAATTTACTAACTCTGGAAAGCTCTACTTTTGCATCAAATTATTTTGATATGAAAGTATCCGGAAATTGGCTGAATACTGGTGGCATATTTGACCCATCATTAGCGACAGTTGATTTTAATTCGCCGGTGTTATCATTTACTAATACAATTACATCGAGGAATCAGGCAGAAAATCCTTTCCATCATCTTATTGTATCCGGACCCGGTAATGTACAGCCATTAGACGACATCAGGATTGAAGGAGACCTTTCATTTCTGAGTTCTTCTAATCTTACTATGTCATCTTCAACCGTAACACCGACAACGATGACGTTGCTCGGGAACTGGACAAACCAGGGCGGCACTTTCAGTGCGGGCGGCTCATTGGTGAACTTTGCAGGTACGGTTACACAAAATATGAGCAGGTAACTGGCAGGTAACGAGACTTTCTACAACATGACGGTAAATAATATAAATCATGTTGATGTTTCTGCAGTAGGCACAAGTTCCGATAATGGTATAATAATAACAAATACTTTGAACCTTCCGGCAGGAAATGTCAGAAGCAGGGGACGTCATGCAACAATACCGCAGGGTGCAGTTCTGACAAGACCCGGAGCCAGCCCCGGGCATATAGACGGCACACTGAGGAGGTATGTAGACCCGTCTGCCGGTCCTGTTAATTTTGAGGTTGGTTATGACAGGAGATACACTTCAACTACTCTTACATTCAATGGGAGCGGGGGAACTGCCGGTTTGGTAAGTGTAACAGCCGATACATTAACAAATACTACTTCACCGATAACCGTTGGAATTAATCCTGCAGGAAGCGGGATGAGTGACCCGAGAAACGTCAGAAGACAATGGACAACTGCCATACCTTCCGGGAGTACTTTCAGCCTTGGTACAATGAGTTATAATATTTTCAGTAGTTTTCTAAATGGTGATTTGAGGAACGGAGCAGACCCATTGTATTTTGAGACAAGGTTATATTCCGGCGGCTCCTGGATTGCTCCTAACAGGTTCGGTTCACCTCAGACAGGTACAAGAAGTGCAATATCGACCGAATACAGGGATATTTCGGCATGGGGTACTTACATAATTGGAGAACCATCGCAATTAAGTTTTTATAGTATTGATAATAATAATTGGACAAATGCATCGAGTTGGTCAACACAAAGTTATACAGGTCCTGCATCGGCTATAGCTCCTACAAATGATGCTTTAGCTTATATTGGAAATAGTAAAACAATTACTTTGAATTCAACACCGATTACAGCAAATGGAATTGTAACAATCGATTCAAGCGGTGTTTTGATTTTTGGTTCTAATATATTAAGCGGAACAGGTGAATTCAGGCTAACAAAAGATGGAACAGTCAGCCTTGGTGATCCGGGAGGTATAACAAATGCCGGAGCAACAGGAAATGTCCAGGTTACAACAAGAAGTTATAACTACAGTAATCATAACAGGGGTAATTATGTTTATACAGGAGGTGCAGCACAAGCAACCGGGAACGGTCTTCCGGGTGTTATTGCAACACTTACAATAGCAAAGAATACAGGGACTATAGTTACTCTTTCAAACGCCAGTAATACAATATCAGATAGTATAAATATTCAACAAGGCACACTTGCTTCGGGAGCAAATAGTATTTCACTTGTAGGAAACTGGAGAATTTCCGGAATTGGTGTATTTACTGCAGGAACAGGCACTTTTAATTTTATCGGAAGAAGTTCTCAAACTGTAACTGCTCTGAATGATATTACGTTCAATAATTTAACAATTAATAATGCCACATTAAATTCAAGGGTTGTATTTTTACCGACAGTAGCAGGTTACAGTCAGATGATTACAATTAACTCAAACCTGACTTATTCTGCGGCAAATCTTGCTTATATTGACTTAAGTCCGAGTTCTAGTTCAATTACCGGTCCGAATTATAATCAGGGTGAATGGATAATGACTGTAATTAATGGAGCCACTGTTACAAGAACGGGCATAGGACATGTAAACGGAGAGATGAGGAAATGGATTCCGGAGGGTGCAGTTGGTAATGCTACTACCGGTGGAGGAACAGGTATTACTTTTGAAGTCGGTGTTGGTAATCAGTATAATCCGTTTACAATTAGATTGTCAAATAATCCGGCTAACGATGTTGCGGGATATTGCGGTATACAGGTCCTTGGTTTCCAGCAACCTTACATTGCTGATTTAACAACAGTTGGACCTCCTGCTTATAGTTATCCACCGGAAAGGGCAATATCAAAATATTGGAGAATGACAAGCCCGACAACAAATGGATGGACAAGAGGAGACCGTATAATAGCGGTGAACGGTCAATACCTGAATCCACAGGATATACCGGGAGGTGCATTGATAATGTGTTTCGACTTTGCATTCTGGAAAGGACCATTAAGTACTGATTGGCAAAGATTAAGACCACCCAGCGGTACATTTAACGATGGCTCTGGAAGTTCCTGCGGCGACAGGAATCAGACAGGTGTCGGTGGTGCTACCTATTCACCGAATGCAACAACAATTTCGACTATGGGTTATAATATTGCCACAGCAAATG
>JACRLY010000089.1 GCA_016219595.1 Ignavibacteriota bacterium
TTGAAAACATTTCAAATATTTTCAATAGGTGCTGAATCACCTCAAACAAGGGATGCTGTTCTCTTAAAAGCAACTGATGCTGTATTTTCACATCAAAATACTGGTTTTAATAGTGGAGAACATGATTCGTCATCAAATAATCCAACAATTCTTGAGATTATTAAAAGCTTTGCTCATGATAGTAAAACTTAATAAACAATAATTTAGTAGTAAAAACATTATTGTTTAAAAAATAAAATCAACCTCTGTTTAATTCGATGCACATCAATTCCCTTTGCGTGGGCGTCTCGTCCTTTTTGTCCTTTTTGTCTTTTCCGTCTCTGCCTGTACCCAATCAGCGAAATCCGATTAATCAGCTTAATCCAGGTTCAGACAATTTACGTCCCTGCATAATACAAAAAATTGAAAATTGACTTGCAACTTTCGACAAATGACTAATGACTAAAAATTGTGAATTGTGAATTTTTTTTAAAACCATTTTAAAACCATTTTCTTGACATATCACCCCCACATCCTTATTTTTGTCCCACTCGTTCTTTGCAAAACAATGTCGGGCTGAATCCAGTCGTCGCCTATTGAAGTGAAACGGAAATCCCGTTCCATCGGGATATGAGTTGCCCCCTTTTTCAAAGAGCCTGCACTGAGCTTGTCGAAGTGGGATTCGGGGGTTTTCCTTTACAAACTTTACAAACTTTCAACATTTCAATTATATATCCATCATTCAGAATTCAGCATTCATAATTCAGAATTATTTTTCGGGTGAAGTTGAATTTAAAATTCAAAACAAAAAAATGAAAATGATGTCAAATCTGCTCCGGATGCACAAATCTGCACCTTTTTGGCTTCATATAACCAAAATAAACATTCTTCGCCCACTGGGAGAAGGGTTGGGGTTGAGGGATTTCAATAAATATATATCCGTCATTTAGAATTCTGCATTCAGAATTCAGAATTTTCAAGTGTTAATTAGTAATTCGTAATTCGTAATTTGTAATTCGTAATTGATCAGAATCCTGGGTGCATTAATTTAATCAGGTAAAAAACTAAAGCACTCATCAATGCAGAAAGCGGAATAGTTACAACCCATGATACGACAATCCTCGCTGCCACTATCCATTTAATACTCGAAATACTTGTCGTTGAACCGACACCAATGATTGAACCCGCTATAGTGTGTGTAGTTGAAACAGGTATGCCAATAAGTGTCGCCAGGAATAATGTGGTAGCTCCCGCTGTTTCGGCACAGAAACCATGCACAGGTTTCAGCCTTGTAATTTTCATTCCCATTGTTTTTACTATTCTCCATCCGCCCATTGCAGTACCGACACCCATTGCAAGATGACATGCAAGGATTATCCAGAGTGTGTTCCAATGTGTCAAACTCAATTGAACTTTATCTGTGAATATACCTGCAGCAACCAGAATAGCAACGATAATTCCCATTGTTTTCTGTGCATCGTTGCCTCCATGACCAAGCGAGTACATTGCTGCTGAAAACAATTGTCCCTTTCGGAATACTGAATCAACTTTTTTGGGATGCCACTTTTTGAATATATGATATACTGCAATCATCACACCAAAACCAAGAACGGCACCAATGACAGGTGCTAGCGGAATAAATGCCATAGCTTCTGTAAGTTTTTCCCACCTGATGACGCCGAATCCTGAGTGAGCAATACCGGCACCCGCAAGACCACCTATTAAAGCATGGGATGAACTCGTTGGCAGACCGAACCACCACGTTATTAAATCCCAGAATATTGCTCCGGAAAGTGCCGCAAGCACCACATAAAGGAATGCTGGGTCAATAGAATCAATCCTGATTATTTTTGAAATTGTATTGGCGACTTTGGGGGCAAAAACAAACATTGCAACGAAATTAAAAAATGCCGCCCATATAACTGCAAATTTGGGAGATAAAACCTTTGTCGAAACTATGGTGGCTATAGAATTGGCTGAGTCGTGGAAACCGTTAATTATATCAAAAAATAATGCAACAGCAATTGCAAATATCACTACAGTCATTGTCCAATCCATATTTCCGCCTTTTCTATAACGCTCTATATAATTATATGTGTTTTAAATTTATATTTTTCAAATTTTAATCTATATCAAGTGAATTTTATCAATTCAGGATGAAATGAATAAGATGTTTGGAAATTTTTAATTTTAATCTTTAATATTCATTGAAAATTGAAAATTAGAAATTGAAAATTTTATTTATAGATTATGCATTATCAACAATTATTCTTTCAATTACGTTAGCAAGGTCTTCGCATCGGTCAACAGCTCTTTCCAACCTTGCAGAAACTTCCTTCCATTTCAGAATTTCTAAAGCATTCCCTTCCTTGAAAAGCTGTGATACTGCAAACCTGTGAACCTCATCTGCTCTTTCTTCCAGTTCGTGAATCTTCATACAGCTTTTCTTAGTCTGTTCGACATTCTTCAAGTCCCTGAGCCCTTTGACTGCTGTAACCAACTCGTTAGTTGACTGATTGAGTATTTCGGCAAAATCGAAAATTTCAGTTCTTAATTCGTGAATGTCATACAACAAAATGCACTGTGCTGCAGCATCGAGATTGTCTGCTATATCGTCGAGCCTTTTTGTCAGCGTAAGAATATCGGTTCTTTCGAAAGGAGTGATGAAAGTCTTATGAAGAGCTTCTGTACACTCCAAAGTAACCTTATCAGCTTCGTGCTCATATTCCTTAATCTTCTTGACATAATCTTCGAAATTGGTTTTCTGTGTGGTGAACCGCATAAATTCATAGCACATCATCACATCGATATTTATCACTTTTTCAAAATAATCGAAAAACGAATATTCTTTTGGTAAAAGATTTTTGAACATAATTCTCCTGTAGATAAAATTTCTTAACGCAAAATTAACAATTTTTTACATCCTTCACGATTTAATGAAATTACGAAATAATTAATTTTCTTCAGAAGTCTTAAGTAATTATAATGCTTATTATAAAAAAAAATTATAATTAGCGTCACCTTAAGGTATTGAAGCAACACAGATTTTACAAATTTATTTAATGCCGAATTTAAACATTATTATAAACTTAATTTAAGCAAAGTAAAAATAGTTGAATAAAAAATTCTATAATAAAAAAGATAAAAATTAAATAACTATTCACAAAAAAAACGGGGTGAATTAATGAAGTTTAATGAAATCAAATCAATCCTTCCCTGGATAGCAATTCTTTTTGTGCTTTTTCCTTTGTCATTTTTCCTTGGAGTCGAAAAAGAAGGTTTACTCGATATGCACGTGGACACATCCAAACTAGAAGGATTACGTCTCTGGTTAGTGAATCTTTATAATGACCACAGGTTTACATTCGCAATTGTGGTAACACTCACAATGGCTACAGTCGGAATTACCATTGCATTTCTGACAGACATAATTCTGAAGATGTTCGGATTGGAAGTAAGTAAAATTCAACATCACGAATAGGGAGAAAAATTATGGAAATGTTTAACATATATCTTCCTGTCGCACAGATGGAATTTAATGCTTTACTACTAATTGCTATCGGCTTTTGTGTAGGTGTACTCGGCGGATTTTTCGGAGTAGGTGGAGCCTGGATTGTAACACCGGCATTGAATATTTTCGGATTCCCAATGCCCTTGGCAATCGGAACAGATTTTGCCCATATATTCGGTAAGTCAATCGTTGCTACCCGTAAGCACGGGAAAATGGGTAACGTTGACTGGAAATTAGGTATAACAACTATGGTAGGCACAGTGCCGGGTGTGTGGATAGGTGCACAGTTGATTATGTACCTGGATAAACTCGGAAAACAATCAGGACAAGATATAGTCGGTTCATCAGTAAGATGGACTTATATAATTATGCTACTCGGGCTGGGTATTTTCATGGCTTATGATTATTTCGTACTGAGGAAAAAGAAGGAAGCAAAGAAATTGATTCCTAATTCTGTTCATGAAAAATCACTCATTGACAAAGTGAGGTCATGGAAATTCCTTGCGATTTCCTATCCGAAATCCAATATTGAATCAATTTCAATTATCATTGTATTTGCAGTATTTTTCTTCTGCGGATTTATATCCGGATTTCTCGGTGTCGGCGGAGGATTCATCAGAATGCCATCACTGGTTTACCTGATTGGAGTCCCTACAGCCCTCGCAGTAGGAACAGATCTATTCATAGTAATGCTTGACGGTGCATATGGCTGTTTCCTGTATTCATTCTACGGCAGAACAGAGTTACTTGCAGCAGTATTTATGCTGTTCGGCGCCTCAATCGGAGCACAAATTGGTGTGACTGCAGTAAAATACATCAGAGGCTACGGAATCAGGTTATTATTTGCTATTATGGTATTCTTTGCTGGTATTTCAGTAGTATTAAAACAGATGGATTCACTTATGCACAGTCCCGGACTTAAAACAGCTTCAGGATGGGTGATTATGGGTTCAGCATCAGTCATGTGTTTGATAATTATAATTAAATTAATTATATCGGCACGAAAAGAAATAGAGGCAAAAAAAGCAGGCATGTAGATTTTAACACTAATCCGTCACATTTGTGGCGGATTATTTTTTTAACTCTTATTTTTATATTCAAACAAATCAAATTCTTTTTTCTTCTGCCAATCTGTAAGAGTAATTCCTTTTTTATCTTTTTCTGACAGTATTGGATTCCCGAGAGGCCATTTGATTTCAATCTCTGGGTCTTTCCAGAGAATACATCCCTCACCTTTACCATTCCACAGGGCAGTGCATTTATAACTAACATCAACTGTCTCGCTTAAAGCAACAAATCCATTTGCGAAACCGGGTGGCACCCACATGACTTTTTTATTAGAATCCGATAATTCGATGCCGAACCACTTTCCAAATGTCGGAGAATTTTTACGTATATCAATTTCTGCAAAAAAAGCAGTTCCGGCAATTACCCTGATAAGTTTACCCTGAGGCGGTTCCCACTGGAAGTGCATACCCCTGAGAACACCTGCCATTGAACGTGAAAAATTATCTTGTTCAAAAACCGATGGCAAGCCTAATGCCTTAAATTCATCAGCTTTGAATGTTTCCATAAAGAAACCTCTGTTATCCTTATGTACTTCTGTCTCAAAGATAATTAATCCGTTTAATTCATTTGAAAGAAGCCTTAATCCCAATAATGCCTCAATTCTTCTTGTTGAAATATTTATCTGATGATTTTTTATTTATAAAAACTCTCAGGAGATTTTCAATATCCTTTGAGCTTCCGAACTCTTTTCCAAGCATGAGCATATCAGATTGGGATTTTGATTGCTCCAAAACAAATTCCTCTTCCTGTCTTGAATACATCAATGTAACTGCATAAACAATCAATAATGAAAATTCAAGACCAAGTGCAAACAGAACAAGTGAAGGTTCTGTGGGAGGAATGAATTTTAATCCTCTTAATCCGATGATAATGATTAGAACAGCAGCCCCTATATATACAAGCCCAAGCACTGCATTGCTGTACTGCACAGTAAAATAATATCTCATATACATTCTAATCCCGTCATTTGCATGGATTAACCTGTATAAAAAACCGGCATTCAGCCATTTCACTGCATTGTGAAGTGTTCTGAGGTCTTCAATCGTCATGTTCCACTCTTCGGAGTATGATTGAAGGCTTCTTAAATCGGCATGTAAAATATCATTGAAAATTTCATTATAATTATCATCGGAATGATATCCGAATTTTAACTGGCAAATTTTTTCAATTGTATTGACTACTTCGCGGTCAATTTTTTGTCTCATATAACCGAGACTTTCCGGAAGCAAAGATGAAATCACTACTGCAGAAGACAGTCCGAATAATGCAGACTGTAAAACAAGAGTAAGGAATGGGTTGAACCAATATCTTGCTTCGAGCGAAGTCCCTTTATTTAAATCAATTGCCCAATTAAATAAATAGGAGACCACTGATTTATCCTGGGATGATTCAATATAATAAAGCATGGATTTCCCGGTGTCATTATAAACGGTACCCCTAAGGAAATCCTGGAAAAACCACTGCATTATCGGCAATAGTAAAATCATTGCTATTGCAAGTCCGCATATCGTAATCAGGTAAAATATAATAACCTGAGTGAAATTATGCTCTGATAACTCAAAGTAGGTTTTTGATATTTTTAAATTTCCCTGCATCAATAACTTCAATGATAATAAAACAAATAGTCAATAATTAATCCAATATTGCGAAATAAGTAAAACATAATTTAAAAAAAAATTAAATACTATTGCCCCAATTTTTCATAATTTCGCATTTTATTTTTTAATATAGAAGTGTGTTTTGAGTATGATATATTTTAATAATGCAGCTACGAGTTATCCAAAACCTAAAGAGGTATTTGAAGCAGTAAATGAATATTTTAATGCTCCGACATGCCATTCTGCAAGAACAGGATTGGAAGTTGACCCCGACGACAAGGCATCAAATGCAAGGCAGAAGCTTGCCAGACTTTTTAATGTTGACGATTTCAACCAGATTGTCTTTACATCGGGAAGCACCGAAGCTTTAAACCTGGCAATAAATGGGATCGGATTGAAAAAAGGCTCACACGTTGTTTCAACAGCCATAGAACATAATTCGGTCATTCGTCCCCTGAAACACCTTGAAAGAGATGAAGGTGTTGAGGTTGATTTTGTGTTGTGTGACGAATACACATACGTTGAGCCATCAAAAATTGAGGAAGCTATAAAACCAAATACAAAAGCTGTTGTTGTTAATCACAGTTCGAATGTAACAGGTTCTATTCTCGATTTGGAAGCCATTTCAAGCATTGCACATAAACATGGTGCATTGATTATTGTCGATGCATCCCAGTCAGCAGGCAACATCCCAATTGACGTAAAATCCTGGGATATCGACCTGTTATCATTTACAGGACATAAATCATTATATGGGATACAGGGAATCGGTGGATTATATTTAAAGAAAGGTTTGAATGTTAAGCCATTAAAAGTCGGCGGCACAGGATTGAAAAGTGAAGTTTTGACTCAACCTACAGAAATGCCTTTATATTATGAAGCAGGAACTCCAAACATGCCCGGGATTGTTTCCCTGGATGCTGGTGTAGGATACATTCTCGAAAAAGGCATCGATGTATTAAGACAAAAAAAGGTAGATATAGTCAAAACATTTATTAATGAATTTAAAGATTATCCTGAAATTGATATATATACACGCGGGGATAGAAACAGCTATGTGAATTTTTGTTTTAATATCAGGGGAATGGTGCCCGAAGAAGTTGGTTACGTATTGGACAGTTCTTATGATATCACAGTCAGGACAGGATTGCATTGTGCTCCTATGATTCTGAAACCGCTTGGTGTATATCCCTGGGGTACTGTCAGGGTTAGTCCATCTTCATTTACAGTGGATAGCGAAGTAGATAAATTCATTGAAGCAATCAAAGAGACTGTAAAGACATTTGTACGCAAGGAAAAGTAAATATTTAATTCATAACGAAGTCGATGAATGATAATTTTGTTCAACTTTATCGTCGACTACGTTCATAATGACAAAACTTGTAATATTTTTATAGAATCGATTTCTATTAAATAAAAATTAATAATTATCTCATGTGTAACATCTGACAAAAAGATAATTCAATTTAATCTTTTAAATTTTATCAGTGATTTATTGAGCCACTTTTTTTCATCGGAAGAGTCAATTTTCAAAATAAGGAAATAACAAATTATAGTAAAAACCACGCCGACTATTGAACCGAAATATACATCGATGAAGAAATGCTGAAGCAGGTAAATCCTTGATAAAGCCACTAACAATGCAATAAAAAAATAAAATATCCCGATTTTCTTATTATGGGTAATTATACTCAACAAAAGGAATAAGGAAAATGCTGAAGCAGAGTGTCCCGAAGGAAAACTGTTATAAATCAAAATATCAACTCCCGGCACATAATGCAGAAATTCACTGTTGCCGAAATATAATTTGGGGCGGGGTGTTCCGGCAATTCTTTTTATAATTTGTGCGGCAATCCCGCTTACTGCATATCCTGAAATTGCAATTAAAAAGTACCTGCCGTTTAGAAACAGCAAAAGTAGAATTGCAATGACGATATATGAAATACCATCACCAAAAAATGTAATATACTTAAAGAAAAAATCCAATGTGGGATTGTTCATTGAGTTGACCCAAAGCAGAAAATCCCCTTTTTTCATTAAAATCAAAGGATATAATCCAAAAATAAGAAATGCTGAATAGAATGAAAAAAAGTAAGAATTACCGGCGATTAACTTTTTAATTTTTTCTGTAATATTCATTTTAAATACTTGTCTCCCACTAAATGTATCAATTACAAACTACACCCGGCAGATGCTACTTTAGTATTTATTTAATACTCAATCACCATTCTGCCTTCCGGGCGGCTTTTTCTTTTGGCATTAAAATAAGGAATTTTCAGAGTTTTATAAAGGAAGAGTTCTTCGAGGAAAAATTGATTTAGCAGAATGCAGTAACGGAGCCTGTTTTCAAGATTGCCAAGAACCTTGTATGCTTCGTCAATTTCATAGAATCGTCTGAGGTTTTCGGGAGTATTACCGCAAATATCAGGGTGGTACAGCCTTATCAGCCGGTAGTATGCTTTCTTAATATCACCGGATGAAGCGGTTCTTTCGATTCTCAGTATTTTATAATAATCCTTAACTGCCATGCCCTTAATTTAAAAAATTTCAAAATCAGTACAAAACTGAATCTGATTCAAAAATAGCCTAAATATAGTAAGCTGTCAATCAGTAGAAATACTGGATTTTTTCAATAGTATTATTTAAGAATTTTACTGGATTCTCACCACACCTGAAATATCAACATCGGTTTCAGCAGGGAGCTCAGTGTAGCTGATAATGCTTAGCATAGGGAACTGGGATTTAACCATCCTGTAAAGGTAAGGTCTGATTTGAGCCGAACAAATAACAATAGGCAAATGCCCTGCCAGAGTGATTTCATCGATTGCTTCATTCAAATTTCGCTGAAGCTCCCTTATAATATCGGGCGACAAACCTAATGTTATGCTTGTGCTTGCCTGAGAGTTCGATTGCAAAGCATTAGTCATGAGCTGCTCGATATGAGGGTCGAGCGAAATAGCGTGAACAACTCCGTTTTGGTCCTGGAAAAGTTTTTTAATTGTCTCAGATAAATTGTGCCTTACATATTCGGTAAGCACATCTATATTTTTAGTCACTTTGAAATATTCAAGAAGCGATTCGAGTATAACAGGCAAATCTCTAACAG
Source organism: Ignavibacteriota bacterium (assembly GCA_016219595.1). GTDB lineage: Bacteria > Bacteroidota > Ignavibacteria > Kapaibacteriales > UBA2268 > XYC2-FULL-35-21. The sequence continues at coordinate 9,263 of JACRLY010000089.1, forward strand.
GAATTGCCTCTCTCAATAAATTCTGTAATACTTTTTGAATAACTGATATTGGAAGTATTTCCGGTTTCACTTCATCGACAAGCACAGGATAATCTTCTTTGAGATTTTCAACAAGATGCTTCACATCCTGCCGCGTCAGAAGCTTATCTGAATTTCGCTTAAGAAGTTCAGTAAGATGAGTAGTGAGTACAGTAGCCGCTTCAACTACAGTGAATCCCATAATTTCGGCATTTTCCCTCTCACTAACGCTAATCCAGGTTGCAGGCAATCCGAAAACCGGTTCAGTAACGGTAATACCCGACAGTTCGCCTTCAGCCGTACCGGGATTCATCGCAAGAAGCATACTCGGATGGAGAACATTCCGCGATATTTCATTACCTCTTATCTTTATTACATATTCTTCCGGTTCAAGTTGTAAATTGTCTCTGACCCGAACAGGCGGGAGTATTATCCCAAGTTCATTAGCAAGCTGCCTGCGGACATTTGTTATCCGCTTGAACACATCTCCTCCCTGAGATTCATCAACCAGGGAAATTAGAGTATAACCAAGTTCAATTTCGACAGGGTCTACTTTCAGCAATTCTTCGACAGGTTGTTCTTCGGGTTTTTTAGCTTTTTCGGCTTCAGCAAGTTCCTGGCGAAGTTCTTCATCGGCATTTCGTTTAATTTGCTGAGACCTGATATATGCCAGTCCTCCGGACAAACCGGAAAGAATAAGAAACGGAAGCATCGGGAATCCGGGCATAAATGCAAATAGAATCATAGCGAAAGATGCTACAGCCAAGGCACGGGGTTTCCTGCCAAACTGTGCACCGAGTTCTACATCGAGCTTCTCCGCCGATGCTGAACGTGTTACAACCAAACCGCCTGCGACAGATATCAGGAGTGCAGGTATCTGTGTAACAAGCCCGTCACCTATTGTTAGAATAGTATAGGTTGAAAGAGCAGATGTTAAATCCATGCCCCTCTGGGCAACACCGATAGCAAAGCCGCCTACAATATTAATAGCAACGATAACAATTCCTGCTATTGCATCCCCGCGAATGAATTTAGCAGCGCCATCCATTGCTCCGTAAAAATCAGATTCTTTTGTTAGAGATTCCCTTCTGTTACGTGCAGTGATTTCATCAATATAACCGGCATTCAAGTCGGCATCAATACTCATTTGTTTTCCAGGCAGTGCATCAAGTGTAAATCTTGCAGCAACCTCTGCAATTCTTGTCGAACCTTTTATAACTACTATAAAGTTAATTACCAAAAGTATCAGGAATATAATTATACCTACAACGTAATTACCACTAATAACAAATGTTCCGAATGCCTGAATAATTTTTCCGGCTTCTGCCTGCCCCAGGATCAGTCTTGTAGCAGTAACATTCAAACCGAGCCTGAATAATGTGGTGATAAGTAAAATTGTAGGGAATGATGAAAAATCGAGAGGACGTGTAAGATAAACCGCAACCAATAAAATTAATACAGATAAAGAAATATTAGCTGCTAACAGCAAATCCAGTAAGAATGTAGGAAGCGGAATAACCAGAAGACCGACTATCATCAAGACACCTAACGCAAGGAATAAGTCAGGACTTCTTCTCAGAAAAGGAAGTGTCCTTGTCTGGAATCCTGTTATTGCCTTTGAAGGTGGTGCTGTTATTTGCGTACTTTTAGCCATCTGGTTTTATTAACTGTATAATAATACACTTAAAACATTCCTGTTAATTATAAGTTTATAAAAGGAATTCAATATTTTATTGATAATTAATAACTTAATAGAACTACCTTTTTTAAAATTCAATATTTCAATTCATTATAGAAACCTTTTTTACAATTTGTTTGCCAATGATTAATTGAATAGAAAAAAAATATTATTTTTCAATTTATCGATATGATTTTTATTTCATTTTTTAATTTAGACTGCGAGTTTTAGATGAAATATTTGAAAAATATATGGAAATCGGAATTAAGATGAAAAAAATATTAAAATATTCATTTTTAATTTTTATGGTATTGGGTCTAAAAAGCTGTGATAGCAATACAATAAATAATCAAAACACAGAGAATTATTTTCCAATTAATATAGGAAATTACTGGATATACAATACATATTCTCTTGATTCATATAAAAATAAAATAAACGGGACAGAAAAAAGGGATTCAATCATCGCAGAAAGGAAATTGGAATTAGAAGGAAAACAAGCCTTTCAATTAACTGTATATAGGGATTCTTTCAGATATGATACATTATTCTTTTCAATTGAATCAACAAAAGTTTTTATGCTTTTTGACAGTATTGATATTAATTTACCTGATTTTGGGAAAAGGTGGTTTCTAATTGCAGATTTTTCGAAAACTTCCGATATTGAATGGCACATATATGATAATATTATTTCCAATTATCAATACAATTTCTTAGATAGTATTCTTTTAACAACTAATCATAATACAATTAATGGCAAGCTCGAAAGTGGTGATTTTTTTCAATATAATAATAAATCATATAAAAGTAAATTGTTTCAGTCAAGATATGACAAAAGGCTTTACTTTAACTTTAAATTTCCTGATAATATAAGCACCAATGAAGTTGAAGTGAATATCGTAACGCAACAAAATTTTCATTTTACATTTGCCGAAAATATTGGTCTTGTAGGAATTAAATATGACCCGTATTCAACAACAACTAGAACTAATCCAATTACAAGTTATAATACTGCAATTACATTCGAAGGCAAACAAAGTGATTTAATTAAATTTTTGATTGTAAAATAGAAAATTATATTATAGTCCTCTTGCCCATTCGGGTCTGAAATGTAATTTTTCAGGTGAAATGACTGCGATGTTTAAATATTCGACTAATTTTTCTTTGTCCCGTGATAATACTCCCTTCAAAGGCAGATAATTTGAAGCATGGTCGCTCCTGAATATTGTATTTTTCAGATTTGTATTCAATATGAATAATTTTAATTCTTCAAACAATTCTATTCTGTTCAAAGGAACAAAATCAAAGGAAATCCTTTTTTTAAAATGCTCCATTCCAAAAGGAAAACTTAGAACTAATGTTGACAAGTAAAGAGGTTGAATTTCATTAACTAATAGAGCTGAATTTACAGCATGCCGAGAACTGTATTTCTTACCACCAATACCATTTATGAACATGACAGAGGTGTTTATTCCTGCATTATGTGCTTTTATTATGCCATTTACAGTTGTTGAATATGTTTCTCCTTTATTTATTAAATGAAGTAACTCATCATCTCCGGATTCAATTCCGATATAAACTAATTTCAGACCTGAATTGCACAGCTCTATTAATTCCTCATTTGATTTCGCCGTCAAATCCTTTGGTAGAGCATAAGCCGAAACACGTCTTAGATGAGGAAATGATTCATTTAATTGTTTCAGAATTTTGATAAGTCTTGAAGTTGATAAAACTAATGCGTTACCATCAGCAAGAAAAATTTTGCGGATATCATTATCAAAATTTGAAATGTACTTGATTTCATTTAAAATATCATCTTCTTTCCTGACTGTAAAATTTTTTGTGGTATACATTTCGCAAAATGAACATTTATTCCATGAACAGCCGATAGTTAATTGGAGAATTAATGATAATGCCTCACTTGGAGGTCTGAAAAGTGGCTCATTATATTCGAATGGATTATTCATTAACTATACCTTAACCAAATTTTATTATTCATAAATGCTTATTTAAAATACAATTTTCTATTTTAAATTCAATTTACGAATTACATACTATAAACAAAATTACCACAAGATAAAATGCTTTTACCACGAATGCAAATAAATATTCTTTTTTGGGTAACTGTTGTATGGTTATAAAATAACAGACAATTAATTAAAAATAAGGGCATAATAAATAAAATATCATAATTACAAATGCGTATTCATCAATACAAATAATTTAAATTTCAAAATTTTTATTAACTTGCATTTTTTTAGTGGAAAAGAAACGGTGAATAATGACTAAACAAGTTGCAAAAACAGTTAAGCATACCGGAACTCATAAAACCGGAACAACAAGAACAATTAAGCAGGGAAAAAAGAAAGTAAAATGGGAAATACCATTTCTGAGAAAGAATGCCATCATAGCCGCTATTGGTTTGGGTGTCATATTAATAGGTTATATTCTCATGTCAACAGGAATAACCAATGAACCGGCAGTGCCAAACGGAAAATGGAACAATCCATTTGCAATTTCAGTTGCACCATTACTGCTTGTAATCGGTTATTGCATTATTATACCTTTTGCATTAATCAAATTTTATGGTAAAAAGGGAGAACCCGAAACTTCTCCGGAGGATAAACCTAAACAATAATGAATACAAAATCCGGTTATGTTTCTATTGTCGGCAAACCCAATGCAGGTAAGTCAACATTAATAAATGCGATTCTAAAAACCAAATTATCCATAGTTACACCTAAACCTCAGACTACGAGAAAAAATATTCTCGGAATTTTATCGAGTGATAATTCACAAATAATATTTGTTGATACACCTGGTTTTATAAAACCGAGATATGAATTGCAGAAATCATTAGTTAACAATATAATAGAATCTGTACAGGGAACTGATTTGATTCTTGTTTTATTCGAAGTCAGTGATAAAGAAAAAATAGAATTTTTTAAAACGAGTGACCTTTTCAAACTGATAAAAGAACAAAATAAACCGGTATTCTTACTTATTACCAAAATAGACCAGCTTAAAGATATAAAAGAAGTACTGCCAATGATTGCTGAATTTAATCAGTTGATTTTATTTAAAGAAATTATTCCAATAACAGCATTAAAAAATGCAAATATTGATGAACTTATAAACACAATCGAGAGATACCTTCCCGAATCACCCTTTTTATTCGATAAGGATATAATCAGTACTCAGAATGATAGATTTTTTGTATCAGAAATTATCAGGGAAAAAATCTTTTTCTGTTATGGTGATGAACTTCCCTATTCAACAGAGATATCAATAAATGAATTCAAGGAAAGAGAAAAAGGCAAATGGTTTATTTCAGCTGACATAATTATCGAACGTGATTCTCAAAAGAAAATAATAATCGGGAAAAAAGGAGAAAAATTAAAATCAGTAGGGGAATCAGCCAGGCAAAGTATTGAGAGCTTCCTCAATCATTCAGTATTCCTTGAATTATTTGTTAAAGTGAGACCTAAATGGAGGGATAATAAATCGGTGCTTAAGTCACTTGGATATTAATCAATCAAATTGATTTATCGAAACTCCTGTCTGAATTTTTTCTTCCAAAAATTATATAGTTATTCTTTCTTGATATGATACTCCTGGTTGAGATTAAATCCTTCATGACACCTGTTTTTATAGAAAGGTCACGGTGAACAAAATAAACAATAAATAAATCTGGAACATCATCAGTGTTTTTCAATTGCTCATAATCCACATAATCCTTAGGCAGTTTAACAGGTATATATGATTTCCCCTTTTGCATTCCCGACAGCCAACCATTGGTATACCAGTCAAGTTGTGAATTTAAAGAGTCAGCAGGCATATTCTCATGATATAAGTAGACAAAAGAATTACAATTAGCAGAATTTAAAATATCTGCAGTTCTGGCAGCACCTAATGTTTCTCCGTTTGGAGCCGCTAAATTAAAAAGTATGCTTTTTAAGAACATAAGGTATGGGAACACGTTAAGAGAATAATACAATATTACGTGGGATATTTTATCAAGGAATTTTTTTGGCAATATAAATGCAGATAGTATTGATGATAAAATTAAAATTATATAAGTAAGACTATAAGTAGAAAATTGCATTTTAGTAACTAATAGAATATACTGCTGCCTCAAATCGAAAATAAATGACCAAAGGAAAAAAGCAAAAAGAAGTGTAACCAACAACCAGACTAATCTATTTGAGTTAGTAATATTATTAAGTGAATCAAAAAATCTCATTGCAAGAAGAATAGCCGGAGGAAGCAGGTATAATATTAGATTTGAATTAATTGATTGGAAGAGGTTAAATAATAAAAAAACAACAATAAACCACACAGCTAAAAAATTACTTAAGTATATTCCATGCTCTAAATTCTTAAATAATTCTCTTCTCTTTGAAAAAATTATAATTATTGTCAGGAATCCAAAAATAATGAACGGATTACTTATTAATATTACATTAATATTCTCGGGTATGTATGAAATGCTGAAACTATTAAAATTTAAAATGTTACTGACTAAGTTTAAACTATATAACAAATAATTTTTATCAACCAATAAGGTTAATAGAATAGAAAACAGCATAGAAATGATAGCGGATAAAAGCAATGTTTTAAATTGATACTGTTTTTCTTTATTGAAGTATAATATAATAATTGAACCGATAGGAATTAATACCCCATAAACATTAGAAAAGAAGGTACAGATAATTGAAATCAGAAAAAGTATTGAATATTCAAAAATGAGTTTTTTTTCCTCAGATTCCAATGTTTTTAAAATGAAATATACTGAAGAAAGAATAAAAGCCAAAGCGGGAATTTCATTTGCACCCTGCCGCGAATAATTGTTCCAAGCCAAAGTGCCGGACAATAGAAATAATGAAATGACAGATATTGAATATGATAAATACCTTCTTGATATAAGAAAGAAAAAAATAAGTGCAATGGCAGAACATAAAGCAGAGAAAACTCTGACTGCAAAATTATTGACACCAATAATTTTCATACATCCTGTAATTACCAATTCCTGCATTACAGATGCCGATGAGAAATGATGATTATTTAGATTATTATTGAAATTTATATTTTCATTTCCAGTATTAAGATTTGACTTTGCTTTCAAGGCATTAACCGCTTCACTGTTCGGTTGAATTTCCCCCGAACCAAGCCTTAGAAAAACAGTCAATGATAAAAAGAGAATAATAGCAATCGCTTTATGTTGATTTGGGGATAATGTCATAATAATTAATGAAAGTATTATACAACATATCCAAAAATTGCATCGATTATCAAAATTGCCGAGGCTGAAATCGTAAAAGCACGGACTGTACTGTTGCCTACTCCCTCAGCGCCTCCCGAAGTAGCAAATCCGACATGACAACCGACAAGTGCTGTTACTCCTCCAAAAATAAATGATTTTGACAAACTGATATAAATTTCCTTCATCTGAAAGTAATCCTGGATTGAAATAAAGAATTCATGAAATGTAAAATCAAATTTTATCGAAGTTAAAACATAACCTCCTATAAGAGCGACAACATTTGAAAAAACAGCCAGAACAGGCATCATCAGCAAAGCTCCAAGGACACGCGGCATTGCAAGAAAGCGGCTTTTATCAATTGCCATCATCTCGAGAGCATCGATTTGCTCTGATACATTCATTGTGCCGATTTGTGCTGCTATTGCACCACCGACTCTTCCTGCAATTACCAGTGCAGTCAGAACCGGGGTTAATTCCGTGAATACAGCAGTCGCTATGGAAGCTCCAAGGAAACCTCGGGTCATGTTTATCAGGCTGAACTTTTCAAATAGCAAAGTTGCCTCAAGTGCTGCAATTGCCCCGGTAAAAGAACCGATTAAAATAACCAGCGGCAATGAGTCAGAGCCGATGATTGCCATCTGTTCGACAACGAGTTTCCTGTCTTTGAAAGCACGCGGGAAATACCCGATTACCTTGAATAATAAAATTATTATTTGTCCGAACTCTCCAAGAAAGTTTAGTACTTTACGCCCTAAACGAGCAATTAATTTGAGCATCCGATTTCCTCATTAGAGAATATAATGGTATATTTTTTTGCAAATCTAAATATAATTTGTAAATTAATTTAATTGGTTATTTAATTATTGCATTTATAATGGTTTCAATAAATCAATAAAAATTAATATAAGGGTATGAAATATGAAGTCAAAAATTGCATTTATATCAGCTTTAATAGGAATTTTATTTATTTCAGAAATAATTGTTGCCCAGGTAGCAAAAGATTTTGATACCGTATTAGGCAATTGGATAACAGGTAAAGGCGATGCAAAAGTTCAGATTTATAAGAAAAATAATAAATATTTCGGAAAAATCATTTGGTTGAAAAATCCAAATGATGAAAACGGTAAACCAAAAGTCGATAAGGAAAATCCCGAGGAAAGCCTGCAAAAGAGACCTATACTTGGAATGGAGATACTAACCGATTTTGTATATGACGGTGACTATACCTGGGTTGATGGAGATATTTATGACCCAAAATCAGGAAGTACATACAGTTGCAAGATGTATCTCAGCAAAGACTATAAAACTTTAGAAGTTAGAGGCTATATAGGAATATCATTATTCGGAAGAACAGAAACATGGAAACGTGTTGATGATTAAATTGAAAACAACATTTATTTATTTATTTTCTTCCAAATAAAATATACCGGAAATCCCAGGAATACAATTATTAATCCGGGCCATGTATAATTTGGCTTGTAAATCAGTAGAATCACCATTATTACACTTGCTGCTAATATATAAATGAATGGAATAAAAGGATAGCCGAATGCTTTATACGGTCTCTCTGCATCCGGTCTTTTCTTCCTGAGAATAAAAATACCTGCTATCGTGAAAATATAAAATAAAAGAACAGTAAACACAACATAATCTAGCAGGTCACTGTATGTTCCGGACAAGCAAAGCAAACAAGCCCAAACACATTGTATTACCAGTGCTAATCCCGGAACATTATTTTTATTCAACAAACCTGCGGATTTGAAGAAAAGTCCGTCCTGAGCCATTGAATAATACACCCTTGCTCCTGCAAGGATTAATCCGTTATTACATCCAAAAGTTGAAATCATTATAAGAATTGCCATTATGATTGAACCTGAATTTCCAAAAACAACCTGCATAAAGGCTGTACCGACACGTTCATCGGTGGCAAATTGAATACCTCTTTCAGCTACAGTAGCACCATGTTCAATTCCTCTAAGTGGAAGTACATTTATATAAGCTGCATTTGCAAGTATGTATAATAATGAAACAATTGTAGTTCCGAGAAATAAACTTAACGGGATATTCCTTTTGGGATTAATTGTTTCACCTGCAATGAAAGTAATATTATTCCAGGCATCAGATGAAAACAATGAACCAACCATTGCCGTTCCAAGAGCTGCAACAACAGCAAAACCGGTAAAATGAATCATATCGGTACCTGAACCTTGCGAAGCATCCCAGAGTATGTTTATATTCAAATTATAAGCATCGATATTTTTTACAAAGAAAATTCCAATAATTATCAGACCCAGCAATGCAGTTGCCTTGGTAAGTGTGAATATATTCTGAACAAATTTCCCCGTATTTATGCCATTTAAATTTATGATAGTTTGAATGATTAGCATAATCATTGCTAATATTTGAGTCGAGTTTATTTTTATTAACCCAAGATTGAGAAGGACGTTTTTTTCGGAAAACCAGGGAATAAGCACTCCTGTAAATTTAGCAAAAGCAACAGCCACAGCGGCTATTGTTCCGCTCTGAATCACAAGAAATAAAGTCCATCCATAAAGAAATCCTACTAGTGGATTATACGCTTCACGAAGATAGACATACTGCCCGCCTGCTCTAGGCATCATTCCTGCCAGCTCACCGTAGCTTAAAGCAGCAATTATTGTCATAGCTCCGGATAACAGCCATGCCAGTACCATCCATCCGGGAGAACCAAGATTACGTGCCATATCTGCACTGACAATGAAAATACCCGAACCAATCATTGAACCTATGACAATAGCTGTCGAATCGAAAAGGGTTAATGATTTTTTTAACATTCCGTTGTTATCTGTTCCTGCGTTTTTATTTTCAGTCATCAGGCAATGTATAATTCAAAAAAATAATAACTGCAAAATTACAAGATAAAGTTGAATTTCTAATTAATGGGATAATGTGATTTGACTTACTTTAGTTATTACATTCTATTTAATAATTGCCTTATAATATAAATTCAATTTTCTTAACATAGAATTAATCTTGACTTAAACAAAAATATTTGTTAATTTGATAAAATAAATTTATGAGAAATATTTCTATACAGTATATAATTAAATAAAAGGAGTTAATTGCCTTCAATCAACCTGAAATTAGTGAACACGAGGAACTCGAATACGGGAAGAAGCTAAGTTCAAATCCCATCTCGAATGGCAGGGTATTGATACTCAACCAGTCATATGAACCGGTGAGTGTATGCAGTGCCAAAAAAGCCATTATTCTTATTTTTCTTACAAAAGCTGAAATCGTAGCAAAAAGAGACGGGAAATTAGTTCGTTCAATAAACTTATCAATGCCTTTCCCAAGTGTCATCCGATTGGCAAGATATATTAAAGTACCATTCAAAAAGATTGAGCTTTCAAGAAGAAATATCTTGAAGCGTGACGGCTTTCGCTGCCAATACTGCGGCACAAAATCACATGAATTGACAATAGACCACATAATACCAAAATCAAGAGGTGGTTCGGATTCCTGGGATAATCTTGTCAGTGCCTGTAAAAGCTGCAATAATAAAAAAGCAGATAGAACTCCAGAAGAAGCCGGGATACACCTGATTAAAAGGCCAAGAAGACCTCATCATATACTTTTCATAACTCAATACATGGGAAAGGTTGATGAGAACTGGAAACCATTTCTGTTTATGGAATAATAAAAATTACATTAATTGCCTTTCTTCTCTTTTTTTCTGAATTTCGTAAATGATTAATGATTAATATTAAAATTCAATTATGAAAATTTTATCTGGATTAATAAAATACCTGTCTTATACCAATATAATTGGTAATACTGATATTGAAATCAAAACAATAGAAAATGATTCACGTAAATGCAAGGAAGGTTCAGTGTTTGTGGCAATCCGTGGAACAAATTCTGACGGACATAAATTCATAAACGAAGTAATTAAACAGGGAACAAAAGTAATAGTATGTGAAGAGAAACCTGCAGTTTATGATAATGGTACAACCTTCATTGAAGTCTCAAATTCACGTCTTGCTCTTGCTGAACTGGCACACGCCTGGTTCGATTTTCCTACTCGTGAAATGAAAGTAATAGGTATTACCGGAACAAATGGTAAAACAACAATAACTTTTCTTATTAAATCAATACTTGATTCATCAGGTAAGAAGGCAGCAATTATAGGTACAACCGGAATTTATATCGGCAATCAAAAAATACCTGCCACTCATACGACACCTGACCCTCTTCAACTATGCAGCTATCTGTCTCAAATGAAATCAGAGGGTGTGAAGTATGTTGTAATGGAGGTTTCTTCTCATGCCCTTGCACAAAAGAGAGTTTCAGGAATTTCATACGATATTGCCGCTTTTACAAATCTGACTCACGACCATCTCGATTATCATCCCACAATGGAAGATTATGCATCAGCAAAGAAACAACTTTTTCAGATGATTTCGCCTACCGGTATTGCAGTAGTAAATGGAGATGATGAATATTCGGAATTTATGATTAAAGATATAAAATCATCAATTATTAAGGTAGGTAGAAATAAGGAAAATGATATTATTATATCAGATGAAAAATTAAATCTCGATGAATCGGATTTTAATTTAAAAATTAATTCTAATGGAACTATAAAAATTAAGAACCAATTACTCGGCAGATTCAACATAGATAATGCGGCTTTGGCTTTTGCTATATGTTTACAATTAGGTTTTGATAAAAGTGCAGTTATCGAAGCTCTTAAAACTTCATCCGGTGCACCAGGAAGAATGCAAAAAATAATTTTGAAGAATAAAGCCATTGCTTTAGTTGATTATGCACATACACCCGATGCTCTCGAAAAAGCTTTGAATTCGTGCCGGGAAGCTATGGAAATAGCCGGATTGAAAAATAATAAATTGATTTGTGTTTTCGGATGCGGAGGTGACAGGGATGAAACGAAAAGGCCTATAATGGGTAAAATATCATCTAAGCTTTCTGATTTTGCAATTATTACCGATGACAACCCCAGAACTGAAGATTCATCAAAAATCATTCAGGATATTTATAATGGAATTGAAAATGGGGATAGAAAGAAAGTAGTTCAAATTTCAAACCGTACTGAAGCAATTTCTTATGCATATTCTATTTCGGCAGAAAACGATATTATTCTTGTAGCCGGGAAAGGACATGAAACTTATCAAATAATTGGTAAAGACAAGTATCATTTCGATGATTATGAAGAGTTAATGAAATTTGTGAATAAATAGGCGAACTTAGAATTTATAATTACGTATTACGACTTGAATATTATTGATTAATAGAGAATTTGAAAATGAAAAACAAATCAACAAAAAATGGTATTGATGAATTTCTATCTTCAAACACAATTGCAATTGCAGGTGTATCGAGAAATCCCAAGAAGTTCGGTTATATGGTTTATAATGAATTGAAACAAAAAGGTTTCACTGTCTACCCAATGAATCCAAATGTCGAATCAATTGACGGTGATAAATGCTATTCGGGACTTAATGCACTGCCCTTATCACCGGATGCACTGATTGTTCTTACACCAAAGCAAGAAACAGATAGCATTGTTCAACAATCAATTGAAAGAGGTATCAGGAATATCTGGATTCAGCAAGGTACCGAAACAAAACAAACATTAGACATGATTTCCGGAGTTGAAGGAAATTTCATTATGGGTGAATGTATTTTTATGTTCGTTGAACCAGTTAAAAGTATTCATAGCTTCCACAGGTTTGTGAATAAGTTGTTTGGTGCTTATCCGAGATAGTGATTTAAAAGTACTTTTGTTTCATCTATTATTTAATTAAATTAGTAATAATATTATAATAATTATTGTTAAGTAAAAAATGGGATATAAACCTTTTGAAGAATGGTTTACTCAGGCAGATTATGATATGGATACAGCACAAGCTATGTTTGATGCAGGACGTTACATATATTGCATTTTTATGATTCATTTATCAATTGAAAAAACTTTAAAAGGTCTATGGGCAAAGAATCATCAACAAGATGCCCCTAAAACCCATGATTTAATATATCTTGTCAATAAATTACAAATTAATCCACCAGAAGAAATTTATCAAACTATTTCAGAAATAGATGAAGTCAGTGTACCGACAAGATATCCCGAAATACTTAAAGCATTGATTCAAGGATATCCTAAGGAAAGGACAGGAAGTATATTCTCAAAATCAAAAAAGGTGCATGAATGGCTGAAAATTCAATAATTAGTGAATCAATAATTTATTTAAAATCTTTACTTTTTGAAAACAATCTTCCGATTGAGCGAATAATTTTATTTGGTTCTTATGCAAAAGGCAATCCTAATGATGACAGTGATATTGACTTTATTGTTGTATCTCCTATTTTTCGGGAAAAGAATTATTTTGAGAAATTTGACCTGACAAAAAATGTAAAATCACAATTAGTAAAGAAATTTGATAAACCTTATGATATACTATATTATTCGGATATTGAATGGGATAACAGCCTTGCTGTTCCAATCAACGAAGCTAAAAAATATGGTTTAGTTGTTTATTCCTAAGACTCTAATTATTTATCAATTATTTCCTTTTATACCTAAGAAATTCAAAAATCTGTAATTCTCATTAATAAATTTATTACTATCCCGAAATTCATTTTATTATTCCATTAATTTTAAATAAATTGCTATTCTTTGAATTTTAAAATGTTATTTTACAATAGAATTGTGTGTATGGAGATTTTATGAAAGTTTACGAACCCCACGAGATAAGGAATATTGCTTTAGTAGGTCATGCCAACTCCGGAAAAACTACTTTATCCGAATCAATATTATTTGAATCGGGATTTATTAACCGTAAAGGAACAATAGAAGAAAATAATACGGTTTCAGACAATTTTGAATTGGAGCATGAACGTCACTGTTCAATTTTGTCTACAACAATGTTCGCGGAATGGAATAATCATAAAATCAACATAATAGACACACCCGGCTATGACGATTATATCGGGGAAATGTGTGCTGCAATTAGGATTGCGGACACCGGGTTGATTATAATAAATTCACACAATGGAGTAGAAATTGGTGCTGAAAATGCCTGGGATAATGCAAAGAAGTATGACACACCGGTTGCATTTATTATAAATAAAGTAGATGTTGACCAGGCTAATTTCGATGAAACAGTGGAAGAAGTCAAGCACGTTTTCGGAGGCTCGGCTAAGCTTGTTCAATATCCCCTTCATACGGGTGCAGGTTTCAATTCTATTATCGATATTATAACAATGTCAATGTATGAATTTGGAAACGACGGTGGCAAACCGACTAAAAAGGATTTACCTGAATCCGAAAAATCAAAAGCAGAATCTTTAAGAAATGAATTAACAGAAAGCATTGCAGAGACTAATGAAGAGTTAATGAATAAATATTTCGAGAACGGAGAACTGAGTAATGACGATTTTACTAAAGGATTGAAAAAAGCTATAATAGACAGGCAAATTTTCCCGATTCTTAGTTTAACCGGCAAAAAGGGAACCGGTGTTTCCCATCTTCTCGATTTTGTAAATGATTACCTGCCATCACCTCTTGATATGCCGGTACAAACTTCAGTTGAAGGCAAAGAAGTAAAATGTGACCCAAAAGGTACGTCAGTCTTATTCACTTTTAAGTTATTATCAGAAGCACATCTTGGCGACATGACATTTTTCAGGGTTTATTCCGGTAAAGTAGCACCTGGGACAGATTTGGTAAATGAAACTAATAATTCATCCGAACGATTCAACCAAACATTTATAGTAAATGGTAAAAAAAGAGTTGAAGTCCAGCAGTTACTTGCAGGTGATATAGGTGCAACAGTTAAATTGAAAAGCACAAGAATAAATGACACTTTACATGAAAAGGGAAAAGACCTTGCAATTAAGCCGATTCAGTATCCAAACCCCAGGGTTAGGACAGCAGTGGTTCCAAAGACAAAAGGCGAAGAAGAAAAAGTCGGTATGGGATTGAATAATCTCCATCTTGAGGACCCGACATTAGTAATCGAGCATTCACAGGAATTAAGACAAACAATTCTTCATGCACAGGGCGAACTTCACCTGAGNNNAGTCCAGGGAAGTTATAGGCACAAAAAGCAAACAGGCGGTGCCGGTCAATTTGCAGAAGTGCACATGCTGATTGAACCATGGGTGGAAGGACTGCCAAACCCGGATGCTTTCTCAGTCAGGGGAAAAGAATTACATAACCTCGACTGGGGCGGCAAATTAGAGTTCCTCAATTGTATAGTTGGCGGCGTGATTGACCAGAGATTTTTGCCTGCGATTCTCAAAGGAGTCATGGATAAAATGCAGTTTGGACCACTGACCGGATGTTATGTTCGTGATATTCGTGTTGCGATATATGACGGCAAGATGCACCCGGTGGATTCAAATGAAGCGGCATTTAAAACTGCAGGCATGATGGTTTTCAAAGAAAATTTTGTTCAGGCAGGACCTAAGTTGCTTGAACCGATTTTTAATATTGAAATAAAAGTACCCGATGATTATGTAGGTGACGTAATGAGCGACTTACCTACAAGAAGAGGTATAATACTTGGAATCGAATCAATCGGAAGATACCAGATAATTAAAGCGAGGATGCCTTTAGCTGAGCTTGACAGGTATTCTGCCAGCTTGCGTTCGATGACAGCGGGAAAGGCAACTTACTCTCAGGAATTTGCTGAGTATCAGACCGTGCCTCCTAATGTTCAGCAGGAATTAATTGAATCGCACAAGAAACAACAGACAGAAGAGTAATTTAATAATTTATAAAACAGAGTTAAACTCTTCAGTTGATACTTTTGCTTGTTTCAATATTCCACTTAAGGTACCTACTGCAACAATTTTATGTAAGGGAACTGCACACCCTGTTTTTCCATAATCAGTATTTTTAGCTAATATAACATGACTACCTCTATGTCTTACCAGAACATAGCCTGGTTTCTACAAAGCTCTAATTATTTCTTTTCAGAAATTCGAGGAAGTTAGGCATATTCAAGTTCAAATGATGAAAAGTAAGTTCTGGATTTTGTACTTATAGGAAATTCTTCTAGATATAACTCAGTTGCTTCCTTAAGATTATCAATTGCTTCTTCAATTGTTAGACCTTGACTGACAGTTCCGACTTCAGGACATTCAGCAACATATATGTCATCTTCAAGATGAACAACTGCCGAAAAAAATGATTTAGTCATAATCACATTCAAAATAAAATATTAATATGAACTTTAAACGATATTCAATCTTATATATTTTTTCAGGTACATTATTAAATGCCATTCTTATGCTTTAACTTTTTCTGTTTCCTTCTCCGGATAGCCCATAAGTCTGCTAACTATGCTTAATGTCGGGAAATGTTCGAATACCAATTTCAATATCACCATCAAAGGTACTGAGAGCATCATACCGGGAACTCCCCACAAATAACCCCAAAATACCAAGCCGAAGATGACAGTTACTGTATTCAATCTCAATCTTGTTCCCATTATTTTCGGTTCAACTATACTGCCATTAATAAACAAAACGACAAAAATCAGAATGAAGAAAAATAATACTTTATTTAAGGAATCAAACTGAATAATTGCCATCAGAACAGGGAATACAGTGGCTATAATTGACCCAAATGAAGGAATGTAAAGTACAAGATAAGTAATGAATCCCCAGAACACTGCAAACTTCACTCCAAAAATCAGGCAAATCAAAGTCACAAGCAAGCCTGACCCAATATTAATTAATGTTTTTAAAATCATGTAAGAAAATATAGATTTCTGCACTTTTTCGTAGGTATCGGACAGTGTAGTACTCTTATCCCCGCCGACATACTTCACATATCTTTTATATCCTGACATTCCTGAGAGAAGAACAATATAATAAATAGCGAACATCACAAAAGAACCGGAAAATGAACTTATACTCGTTATAACATTACCTGCTGTATTAGTGAACCAGTCACTTTTGGGTATTTCATTGATTTGCTTATATAAATAATCTGTGTTAATTGTTCCCCCGGATATCGATTGAATCCAGTTGAAGAATCCCTCAACCTTTGTCTGAAACCTGTATGTGAGATAATCCTTCTGTACTGCGATATCAGTTGATGTTTGATAAATAATGTTCAGAATCCCAAAAATAATTCCAAGTGTAATAATTGAAACAGCAGGAAAAATCAGGAAAGAAGGCACTTTGATTTTTTTCAGTAATGCAATCAATGGCTGAAACATCAGGGCAAGTAAAAATGCCAGAACCAAAGGTAATAATATTGAAGACAACACCGATAATAAATAAAATATCAATACAAACAGAAATATCAGCAGTATAGTTTTAATAGTCGAATCCATAATTTACCTTCATAATTATACAACTATTGAAAAATTCGTAGGTGATTGTCTGCCACTTTCGAATTCACTTGTATTTACCCCCTTAACATCCTCTACTACGATAGATTGAACATTTTTGTTCTGCAAACTTAATTTTTCTTTTAATGAATTAATATGCTTAATAAATAAATTTGATAAATCCCCGGAACTTGTTATTATATTAAGATTCAATGAATTTAAAGTTAATTCACCGGAGCTGACAATTTCACCAAGTCCGAGGGTATTACTTATAATCGAAAATTTTATTATTCTTTTCCCTGTTTGTTTTGATACCGGTTGACCTCTAATAATTACTTTCGCAATAGAATATAAATTTTGATATGGAAATGGCAGATAAAAATACAATGCAGAATTATTATTTAATCCGAATGTATTGAGGAAATGTTGTCCTTCTATTACCTGGATAATTTTCCTTGATATTTCTTTAACTTTTTTTATTTCTCTTTCTATCTTTTCATCTTTAATGAGCAATATTTCTACTAAAGTTTCATACAGTGATTTTGCTTCGTTATCAGTTGATTCAATCAGCAATGCATTGATAAGCTTATTAATTGATGTAGAATTCGACTTAATCAATTTGAAAAATGATTCAGCTTTATATCTTATTTGTTCAGGTAATTGAGGTACTGAATTTTCCAGTGAAATTAGTAAATTCAATATATAATTATTTCCTGATAATACAGGTGCAATTTTCATTACAATCCTTGAATCGACAGGTAGCTTGTTCTCATGCATGAAGATTATTGCCGAAAACAGAACTTCGGAATTGTAATCTTTTCTAATAGATTCATCAATCGATATAAATGCATTTTCGATTATTAGCGCCTCGTCTCTTAGAATATAAGATTTTCTTTTCTTTAAAAATTGAACTGTTTCAATGAAAAATTGAGTACCCGGCAAATCGAGTATCCTGGTGATTTCTGATAATGGCAGTTCTAGTCCGTTCTTTATATATGAAACCGAATGAATTCTAAGTATTAAATCAGGTGAAATTTCATTAACACGAAGGAAAACGACATCACCTTTTTTTAGCCTGCCGTGAATAAAAGCACTTACAGTTCCTGTTGGAAGCTGGACAATAGCTTCCTGGGAAGAAACGATATCAAGGATTGTTGACTGAATTACTTCTCCAACTCTCAATTGAACTTCCTTCTTATTTTTAGCAGCAGGTTTTCGGAAGAAATCCTTATCTTTCCTTTCCTGTGGATTTAAAGGTTTAATCCCTTCGCCTTCCGCTATGCCGAGATAGTCAGCCATTATTCAATCTAAAATAATTAATTATAACAAAATCCAAGCCAATCAACATATAAAATAGACATTTAGTAATATAACACTTTAAAAAGAATTTTCGACCTATTTATAAAAAAATGTATTAAATTAACAATCCCGAAATACGGAAATAGTGGTTTATTTATTTTTAGAAGTAAAAAACAACTTTAATTCGATGATTATTTTCGGTGATTGAATGTGTGAAAGATATTTAACCGGAATAGATATAGGTTCTACTACCTCGAAAGTAGTGGTATTTAATAGTTTTAATCAAATAGTCTTTTCAGATTACCGCAGGCATTTCGGTAATATCAAAGGGACTCTTCTTGATGTTTTAAATACTACAAAAAATGAAATCAAAAATCAAACTTTAAGTATTGCTGTAACCGGCAGTGCCGGAATGGGAATTTCAGAGCAATTAGGAATTCCTTTTGTACAGGAACTACTTGCTTCTGCTGAATATACATCGAAATTTTATCCCGAATCGAAAACATTAATTGATATTGGCGGTGAAGATTCAAAAATAATCTTCTTCAACGGGAAATCAGGACATGATATAAGAATGAATAGCAGTTGTGCCGGGGGAACAGGTGCATTTATAGACCAAATGGCAGCACTACTGAATATATCATTAACCAAATTAAATGATTTAGCAAGAAACTCAAAAGAGATTTATCCGATTGCATCGCGATGCGGTGTATTTGCAAAAACAGATATACAAAACCTTCTCAGCAGGGAAATTCCTAAGGAGGATATAGCAGCTTCCGTTTTTCATGCAATTGCTGTTCAAATTAAGAATTCATTATTGCACGGTTCAGATATATATCCGCAAGTGATTTTGTCAGGAGGTCCCTTAACTTTTCTCGATGAATTGAGAGAAACTGTTATAAGAATATTCGGATTTGATAAAGAACAAATTATTGCATTACAAAATCCTGAACTACTATCTGCTTCCGGAACAGCATTGATGAAAATTAACAATAGGTATATAAGTGATTTAGAATCCCTGATTACCAAATTATCAGCAGATAAAAAACCGACTAAATCTTATATGAACGGAATTCAACCTTTGTTTTCAAGTTCAGTAGAATTATTTAACTGGAAACAAAATAAATCGTCTGCAAAAGCAAATAGGATTTCAATAAAAGAGTTGAAAGGACAAAATACTTTTCTTGGAATAGATTCAGGCTCAACAACAACAAAAGTAGTCTTAATTGACGAACATGGAAGAATTGCATATCATTTTTATAAGAATAATAATGCAGACCCTATTGGAACTGTAAAGGAAGGATTATCTATCCTACATAAAATTTTAGAAAAGGATAATTTAAATATAAATATAAAATCGAGTGCTGTTACAGGATATGGTGAGGAGCTGATAAAAGCCGCTTATAACTTTGACTTCGGAATCGTCGAAACACTCTCACATTACAGGGCTGCTAAAGAATTCAACAAAGATGTTACTTTTATTCTTGATATTGGCGGACAGGATATGAAAGCGATTTTTGTTAAGGATGGGATTATCAATAATATTGAAGTAAATGAAGCCTGTTCATCAGGATGCGGCTCTTTCATCGAGACATTTGCCAATGCTTTAAACTATACTGCAGATAAATTTGCAGAAATTGCCGTCAAATCCACAAAACCATGCGACCTCGGGACAAGGTGTACTGTATTTATGAATTCTAAAGTTAAGCAGTCATTCAGGGAAGGTGCTGCTCCTGAAGATATTTCTGCCGGACTTGCATATTCGGTAATCAACAATTGTCTGCATAAAGTTCTTAAAATATTCGATAATAATATTTTAGGTGAAAATATTATCGTTCAGGGTGGAACTTTTAAAAATATTGCTGTACTTAAAGCATTTGAGAATGTACTTGGAAAAAAGGTTATCAATCCTGATATCTCTGAACTGATGGGAGCTTATGGTGCAGCACTGACCGCACTTGATAATTATAATAAAGGTGAAAATCCTAAAGGCACATTCAGAAATTTAGAAAATCTTGATTTACTTGGAAAATACGATGTGAAATTCATTCACTGTAAAGGATGTGAAAATAAATGCACAATCAGTAAGCTGAATTTCGGTAACGGTAATATTTATAATACCGGGAACAGATGTGAGAAAATTTATACTAATTCGGGCAAGAAAAACAGCAAAGGATTTAATATGCCTGATTTTAAATATGATTTACTTTTTAACAGGAAATTGCTCCCTGATTCAGAACCAATTTTGAAAATCGGAATACCCAGGATATTAAATTTTTATGAAAATTTTCCTTTTTGGTCAAAACTATTTATTGAATGTGGAATAGAAATTGTATTATCGGATCAATCATCAAATGAGATGTGTGATTTGGGATGCGGTACGGTTATGTCCGAAAACATTTGCTATCCGGCAAAAATTGCACATGGGCATATAATGAATCTCACTGATTCAGGTGTTGACAGAATATTTTATCCTATTGTTACTTTTGAAAAAAACGAATTCCCGGAAACTTCAAACTGCTATAATTGTCCGGTAATTTCCGGTTATCCGGATGTAATCAGAAGTTCTATAGAACCCGAAAAAAAATATAAAGTCAAATTTGATACACCTAATATTAATTTCAAAAATCCTGGATTACTCAGGAATGCCTGTTATTCTTATATAAAACAATTCGGTATAAATAAAAGAACCTTTAATAAAGCATTTAAACTTGCAATAAAAGAAGATGAGTATTATAAAAACCAATTAATTGATAAAGGAAAAGAGTTAATCCAAAAATCAAGAGCTGAACACCGTAAAATGATTTTACTCGCCGGGAGACCTTACCAGATTGATAATTTAATTAATCATGGAATTCCCGGAATGATTTCTGATTTCGGGTACGATGTTTTGACTGAAGATTCTGTGCCTCCAGATGATAGACAATATTTAGATGATTTAAATGTAATGACTCAGTGGGCTTATCCAAACAGGATTTACAAAGTATCAAAATGGGCAGGTTCACAAAATGATATAGAATATGTTCAACTTAATAATTTCGGTTGTGGTCCTGATACAATTGTTGTTGATGAGGTTAAAGAAATCATTGAATCCTCAGGAAAAAGTTTCACCTTAATTAGAATAGACGAATTGACGAACACAGGTTCATTAAAATTAAGATTACGCTCGCTTGTCGAATCAATGAAGTTAAGAGGAAATTATAGGAACAACATAGAAAATGGCATAAAGAGAAAAACTACAAAACCATTTTTAAATGAAGATAGAAGGAAAACTGTGCTTATTCCTTATTTTTCACCATTTCATTCGGCTTATCTAACAGGTCCCTTTTCTGCAATGGGATATAAAGCCGAAATACTGCCTCCCTCTGACAAGGAATCGGTAGAGCTTGGTTTGAAATATGTAAATAACGAAATATGTTATCCGGCAACTCTTGTGATTGGCGATATACTGAAAGCATTAAAATCAGGGAAATATGATATAAGCGATATAGCCGTCGGAATAACACAAACAGGCGGGCAATGCAGGGCTTCAAATTATCTCCCGCTAATAAAAAAAGCATTGGTTAAAACAGGTTATTCAGATGTTCCGGTGGTCGGTATCACACTTGCAAAGGTTATGAATGAACAGCCGGGATTCAATTTGAGCAGGAGAAAAATAACAGTACTTGGTATAACAAGCATTCTTTTCGGTGATGCAATTTCACAGATGTATCATGCAATAGCGTCCAGAGAAAAAAACAAAGGTGATGCATGGAAAATTGCTAATAAATACAACACAGTTATTACTCCATTCATCGAAAAGTATGATTTGAAGAATATTCTGAAGCATCTCTCTTATGCTGTCAGAGAGTTCAACAATATAGAAATTAATAGTGAATATGTTCCGAAGATTGGTATTGTCGGCGAAGTGTATGTTAAATATAATCCGATGGGTAATCATAAAATTGCTGAAGACATGACCGATAAAGGTATTGAGGTAGTTTTTCCGCCACTGATTAATATGTTTGTTCAGTGGTTAATAAATGTTAATTACAAACATGATTTGAAAATAGACAAAAAGACAGTAACCAGAAAACTTGCATATTTCCTTGAAAAATATTTCGACCATAGATGTGGTCAATTCGATGATATTATGAAAAATTTCAAATACTTCAGACCGAGACACCAATTAAGACAAATAGCTGGAAAAGCAGAAAAGATAATGAGCATGTCAAATCATTATTTCGGTGAAGGCTGGATGATTGCAGGAGAAATTCTAACATTTGCTGAAGAAGGTATAAATAATATTCTTTGCATGCAGCCATTCGGATGCATAGCCAATCATATTGTTGCACGCGGTGTCGAAAAATCTATAAAAAATTTGCACCCGGAACTGAACCTGCAATTCTTAGACATTGACGCAGGAAACAGCCAGGTTAATATTCAGAACAGATTGCAATTGTTAGTAAAGAAAGCAGAGGAAGAAAAGAGGATATAATCAGTATTAAATTTTTCTTATTGCTTTGGAATTAACCTAAAATTAATTTCTAAATTCATAGCATTAGCAATTGAATTTAGAATATTTAATGATGGCAATTTTTGTGTCGATTCGAGTCTTGAAATTGCACTTTGCTTAGTACCGATGCGACGAGCAAGCTCTTCCTGAGTAATGCCCATTTCAATTCTGTATTTAATTAAAAGCCGTATTATGTCGTAAATTGGTATTAATTTTTTATATTCTTTTTCGAATTCAAGGTCTTTCTTAAGTTTTGACCTGTGTTCTCTAAATTTCATTTCTAGGTCTTTCTAAAAAATTATTATATCATTTTTTTGCAATCTGAATTTCCTTTTTTGGAATTTTATTTTGTTTTTTCGTGAAACCATGTAATAAGATTGTTTTTTTCGCAATGAATATAAAATAGAAAATTCTTTCTGTACCTGCTCTAAGTTCCCAAATTTTCCCCTCAATCTGTTTCGAATATTGTTATAAATTTATTGATTTTATTCTGATTTTCAATTCCCCTTATATTCGATTCCCCTGATTATCCAGTCGGGAGCGGACTTTTTCTTTAAGTATGTATCGAAAAACTCCTTCATCCTGATTGCATAATCGAGCTTGTTCTGGTATTTCTGTAATATGTGCGGTTCATTCCTGTATTGCAGCATAATGCAATTTTTACTCAGCCTCCTCATTGCAAGGTATAGTTCAATCCCCTGTTGCCATGGTACAGCATTGTCAATATCACCGAATTCAATCAATAATGGAGTCTGAATTTTCTGTGCCTGAAATACAGGTGAATTCCTGATGTAAGCATCGAGAGAATCCCAGAGATTTCCACCGATACGGCTTTGCTGGTGTTCATACTGGAATTGTCTTGCAAGACCTGACTCGAGGCGAATGCCGCTGTAGGCGCTTGTCATATTTCCGACCGGGGCGCCGGCACATGCTGCAGCAAACAGATTTGTCTTTGTAATAAGATATGCAGTCTGGTAACCACCCCATGAATGTCCCTGTATGCCTATTGCAGTCGAATCGGCTATACCCATATCAATTAGCTTCCTTACTGCGGGTACCACGCAATTGAAAGCATCATCACCCGGTGTGCCGGTTTTATATTTAATATCAGTAACCAATACAACATAATCATCGCCGGAATACAAAGGATAACATGGGCGGTGATTATTCCTTACCGAATAAAATGAATTGAAATCATCGGATAATTTTTCATAATAATAGACAAGAACTGGGTACTTTTTACCTTCTGTAAAATCTTCAGGTTTTATATAATAACCCTGTAATGTATCGCCATAGCCGCTGACCCAGTTGATTAGCTCTGACTTTCCCCAAAGGAAATCTCTCATCTGAGGATTTACATCGCTGATTTTTTTTGATTCTGCAAACATCGAATCGGTAACCATCAAATCAGGAAATACATCATATTTCTGCTTTGAATATAAAATTACATTGGAATTTTTTGATTTACCCAAATATGTAAATTTACAGTCTTCCTGTGCAAGTTTTTCGAGTCCGAGCATATCGAATGTAACTCTGTAAAGCCCCTGGTATTTTTGTTTTTTGTGGAAGCCATGGACCCACATGACATCTGTTTTTTTATAAAATTCCTTATCGGGTTCAAAATTGACAGTCCGGAAAACCAATTCATTAAACCTGCCGTCAGCCGCTGTCTGATTAACATAGCTGAATCCCATAATTGTGAAAAACCGCCAGATGTCATATTTATCATATATAAGTACAGCATCATCATTTTCCATCCATCCTGCAATTCCATAGCTCGGAGCTTCCGAAGGCATGTCGTATTCATCATTATAAAAATTGAATTTCAATTCACTTGTTAAATTTACAAGTGTGTCGAGCCGGTTATCATAAAGCAGCCATGCCTTATCCTTGAAATACAAGACATATTTGCCGGTTGGGGAGATGTAGCCGTTTTCATGAAGTTTAGATACGAGTTTCTTTTTATCTCCTGTCCTCAGGTTAATAGTGTACAAATCTACAGGAACATCCCCTTCCCATGTTGATTCGACAAGATAAGGCTTATCGTCATACCCTATTGTATAAAAAGGATTATCAGCAAATTCCACATCGGAAACTTTTTCATCTGCAAGTATGATATATGTTTTTATGTCAAAGTGATAAACTGCGAGATAAGTCCTATCCTTATTGTGTTCATACCACTTTTTCTGATTAGTTTTAATCCTCGGGTCGTTCCAATGCCAAACATCGAGTTCTGTTCTTTTCAATATCGTGTCAACATTGAAAAAGGTGGTATCATTATACTTAACTTCATTTTTCTTAGTAATGGTATCTTTAACCAATTTAAGTCCAAAAAACAGTCTTCCGTTATCTCTAGTCCATTTAATGTCATTTTTGAACGGTATAAACCATTCCTTTGATATACTGTCCGAACTCATAATTATAGTATTAATTTTGGAAATCGGATTCCAAACATTTATTGAACAAGAATCGGGTTCCCCGTCTTTTTTCTTAACAGCAGATATAAATGCAAGATTACTGTATTTTGTTGACCATTTAATATTCGAGTACATTCCGCTGTCTATAGTGGAAATTTTTTGAGGTAATAAATAACCACCAATAAGGTCTAAAGCATAAACTCCATTCCTTACATTTGGCTCTTCATAAATAATGTAAGCAAAATTCCTTGATAAACTGTCAAATTCAAATTCTGTTACACCGGGAAAAGTTAATTCTGAACCTGATTGTAATAGTCTTAATACCATACCTGTTCCCAAAATCCTGTTTTTTGATTGTTCGGGCTTGGGAGTATTCATATCAAAATATTTATATGCAAGCCATTTTCCGTCGTTAGAAAGAGCAAATTTCTCAATATTATCGAACTTAACAATTTTACCTGTCCCGGTATTTAATATACCCATACCTTTTTTTGGTTTATCTTTATCTGCATTTTCCGATTCCCAGGGTTTGGGCGGTATAGAATAAATTACCCATTCGCTGTTCGGAGTCATAACCGGTTTTTCAGCTCTTTGAATGATGAACTGGATAGAATCGGCAGCAACTGACTGAACTACAATATTAGGTTCTCCCCTGTCGGGAGTTGCAGTATAAGCCACATATTTACCGTCATCGGAAATACTTGAAGAAGTAATAGTTTTGAATTTCATAACATCGGTAAATGTTAAGGGTTTCTTTCCTTTTCCGGATAATTGTGAGTTAAAAATAAAAATAAAAGGAATAATCAAAACGATTGCTAAATTTCTGATTTTATAAACCATACATTAAATATTTTAAATTATTAAACATGTTCATTTATCGGAATATTAAAATTAATAATTTATCGAATCATAATTAAAAAAATTTGTAATGTATTTAATTAATTATATCCGTCGTATATCAAAATTCATTTCAATTCGTTATTTTGTAAGCAGAAAATATTCACTATATGAATAACAGATGAAGTATTTAAGATATAAAATTATAATAATTTATTTGATAACAGCCTTATTCTGTATTGAATTAATTTATTCACAGGATAATAAAAATACGGCTTCCGATATACCATTTTACCTGGATGTAATTTGTTTCAAAGGAGAAAGCGATAGCACATCCCGTGTAGATGTTTTCACTGTTGTCCCCTACGAATCACTTAACTTCATTAAAATGGATGACTATTACTTAGCACAATATGATATTATTATTAAATCTATAGATAGTAATAAAATTGTAAAAGAAGAGAAAAGGGTTCACAGGAATATAAAGACACAGGATTATATTTCTGCACAAGGTGGAACCGGGCAATTTGATTACTCACAGACTATACTGAATCTCCCGAAAGGGAACTATGAGTTTAAAATTATTATGATTGACAACAATACTAATGAAATAAGTGAAAAATCCAGAACTCTGACAGTTTTAAAATTTTCTGATTTCCCTTTTTCAATAAGCGGGATTCTGCTTCTATCTTCAATCGAAGAGCAAAATGGGAAGTTTAAAATTACTCCCTATATTTCCGATAATGTAGGTGATTTGAAGGATGGATTCTTCACTTTCTTCGAATCATATAATTATACTACCGGTGACTCTGTTGATTTTGTATATCAATTCGTTGATAAAGGGGGAAAAATATTCGAAACATCAAAAAAAATCAGGAAATATGTTAAGAATAGTAAAACTCAGCTATATCTTAAAATCCCATACAACGAAAATATCAGCCAGGGAAATTATAATCTTAGGATTATAGCTTTAAAGCCAATAAACGATACAATAGTAAAAACCGAATATTACCTTGCAGCATCAGAAAGGTCAATCGGGTATTTCAGGACAATGCTTGGATTCCACCTCGATGATTTAAATAAAGCTGTTAAGCAGCTTCGATACATAGCTCAACCAGATGACATTGAGTATATTGATACAGTCGCAACCCAGGATGAGAAACAAAGAAGATTTAAGGAGTTCTGGGATAAGCAGGACCCAACACCGGGTACTGAAAGAAATGAATCATTCGAAGAATATTATTCGAGAATTGATTTTGCAAATAAAGAATTTAAATCTTACAATGAAGGGTGGCTGACCGACATGGGGATGGTTTATATCATTTACGGGAAACCCTTTCAGATAGAACGTTCGGCACCAGGAACAATCGGCAGAAAAGTTGAAAGATGGTCATACCTCAATAACAGGCAGTTTTCGTTTGTAGACAATTCTGGATTCGGTGATTTCAGGTTATACTCCCCACCAACAGTTACAGAAAGGTACAAATACAAATGAGATGTACGGCAATAATACCGGCAGCAGGAATAGGAACTCGTTTCGGCGGTTCATTACCAAAACAATTCAGTGAGTATGAAAGTATACCGATTCTGATTCACACTCTCAAGCTTTTTGAAAGAATACCCGAAGTTAATTCTGTGATATTAGCAATAACGCCTTCCTGGGAGGAATATACCAGGGAAATGATAACTGTGCACGGATTGGAAAAAGTTCAAAAGATTATCCCGGGAGGCAAAGAAAGGCAGGATTCAGTATTTAATTCACTTAATATTATTGAGCCTAATGAATTTGATGTTATAATTATTCACGATGCTGTCAGACCTTTTGTATCCTCTGAGCTTGTCAGAAAGATAATAAATACAGCCGGAGAAACAGGTGCTGTTATACCTGCACTTAAACCGAAAGAAACTATAAAACAATTCGATGATAAAGGATTTATAATTAAAACACTCGACAGAACAGTTCTGTGTGCTGTTCAAACTCCACAGGGTTTCAAATCCGATGTGATTATATCATCATACAAGAAAGCAATGAAGGAAAATTTTTATGCGACTGATGACGCTGCACTTGTTGAATACTCCGGTTTTCCTGTCAAAGTAATTGACGGAGAAGAAACAAATATTAAAATCACTACTCAATTCGACATTCACTTTTAAGTTTCAAATATATGAAAAAGCCCCCAATACAATCATTGGAGGCTTCTTATTTTTATATTAAGAAACTCTTTATGGCATTACAATTAATTTAACGGCATCAGAAATTCCGGTTCCGGTTAATTTAACAAAATAAACACCAGGATTAATTTTTTCAAATTTATTATTCAGCATATTCCATCCCAAATTATGAGTTCCTCCGGCTAAATAATTAGAACATAAATTAGCAACTTTATTTCCGTTTATATCATAAATATCGATAGAAACTACTGCATCTTTTTTAAGGGATATTTCAATGTTAACATTTGTTGTGGCAGGATTGGGAGTAACAGTCAATGAATTTTCAAATTTTGCCATTTTGTCAACATCTGTTAACTGTATAGATTTAGTTTCTCCTCTGCTTGGATTATAAAAAGAACCGCTTGGTGTGTCTTGTATCCTGAAAGCTCTTACCATATAATTAACTATGCTTCCCCGATTTACTGTATCAGTATAATTCAATTCTGTTAACAGAACTGAATTTAATTTTGAATACAGCCCCTCATCGCCTACAGAGAAATAAACATTATAGAAATATTCATCATTATTATCAGGCTTTTCCCATTTTATTTCTATTTTTTTGCTGCCTGTTCTGATAACAGAAAGATTTTTGACCGGCGGTACAATTGTAGCTTCCTGTTCATTTGGTTTACTCATATTCATCCTTAATGTCGGGTCACCCATCAAAGCGACATGAGGCATAAGATTGCCATAGGTATATACTATACCGTTTTGATACAAAGGAGTATAACAAATATTAGGAATATAGGTTTGACCGTTATTTTGGGATAGTTTAGCAGAGTATCCGATTGGTAATCCGAGTGCCATATGATGTAGATACCACTGAGGTCTGCCTGCCCAGGCACATGTTAAAATTGATGGACTGCTGCATAATCCAGCCCTGAGAAAGTTGTTCTGAGAATCCCAGTCACCGAAATAAGAACCGAATAGCATTGTAAATACAGCATTTTTTGGAGTGGAATCAGCAAATTGAGAAGTATTCCCGATTCCTCCGGCACCTGAATAATTTCCACCTCCGCAGCCGTAAGCCCAGAGATATGTGTCAGTTTTAAGTGAAGTGAACCAGTCTACATTCTTTACACTATCAACCCCAAAAAACGGGACAAAGTTTCTCCATCCGCTTGCGCCGAAACCCATTTCGAGTCCGCCTTCATTTGTTTTTGAGTAAGATGGTTGAAAATTAATATCAACAAGTCCTCTTTCGACAACAGGTATTTCACCTGTCCTGTATTTATGGTCTTTATCCAAATAATCTTCGAGAAGTTTCTGTTCGGTTTTTGAAAATGCCGGCATATTGTAAAAGTCTACCCTGCCGATCTGAAGAATTACATCACCCTCACGTATATAACTTGGGTCGAATTTTCCATCACCTGGTATGTTTCTATTTTCAACTCTGCTTGGTATATATTTAATACCATTGCTATCAGTATTAACATAATTATCTGTCCAATAATAATCGTCAAAAATTCCATAGTAAACATCAGCAGGCCAGGCACCCTGATGATTTTCATGAGCATCAGGACCAAAATTACCTGAATAAGGAACTGGTACTCTGCCAAGTAAAAATAGTGTATTAATACTATTATCTTTTGCATATTCATCCTTAATTATCTTTCTTATATCACCCGGTTTCCCTGTAAAAGAAGAATCACCCCTGTCGACATAGAGTTGTATTACTTTCCAACCTTCTCCTGTCATGTCATCGACGAGTCTTTTAATTTTATCAGGAAAGTAAAATTCGAGGTTCTTTTCAACCAAAAGTAGAACAGTGCCGTAATTATCTATGGGTTTTACTTCAACTCCTGTGTACACATACCCTACTGCGTAGTAACTGAGAGTATCGGCATTTACAGGCAGTAAAGTTTTTGCAAATACCTGGTATTCGTATGCCTCCCCGACTGTTATATTATTATCAATATAATTTGTTGCCGTGCTGCCAAGTTTGGCAATTTCAGTACCCCAGTAATTTGATTCCTTTACTTTCCTGTATATATAAAACTCTTTAGCATACCCGTTGGTTTTCCAGTTCAGTGTAATATTCGGAGTGGGTGTTTTGTTAGCTTTAGCCGTTAATAAAACAACAAAATCCTTCGACTCTAAACAATAAAGATTTTTTACAGAAATTGTTGATAAAACAATAATTAGCAAAAGAAAAAATTTAGAAAAAGTTGTAAAAAATTTGTACATAATTCCTCCACATTTTATACTTTATGTATAATCATAAATATTTAAATTATTTTCAATTTGTAAAAAGTAAAATTAACAAATAAATATATACGGCAGGTGCGACAAACAATATACTGTCGAACCTGTCGAGTACGCCTCCATGCCCGGGCAGGATTGCAGAACTGTCTTTGATTCCTGCATCCCTTTTTAAAAGCGACTCTGCCAAATCACCAACCTGACCTACAATTCCGATTATGGCTCCTATAATTATTGAGTGTTCCACCGGAAATTTTGGTATTAATAAGGAAGCAGAAACCGAAAAACCGATAATTGCTCCAATGAATCCTGCAATCGAACCTTCCCGGCTTTTCTTAGGGCTGATACGTGGAAATAATTTATGTTTACCCCATTTCACACCAATAAAATATGCTGCAGAATCGCTGAGCCAGACTGAGATAAACATACTTGCTACAAGCCAGCCGCAGTAAATATTATTTATTAAAACTACCTGGCTTTCCTGAATATTTATATATTTTGAATCATTTATTAATAGAGGAATATCAAAAATCCTGTAAAATTCCCTGATTCCCAGAAGGCAACTGAATGAAACCGAAATATAAATTAATCCGGCAAGTGTTGTCGATACATTCAATAAACCGTTTGGTTTATTCCTCCATAACTCAAGTGTCAGAATTAAGATGGTAATAAATGCAAAAAGAATAATGTACCATATAAATCCTGAAAATATTTGATTGAAATAGAATAATCCAATTATCATCAGTCCTGAAAGGATACCTGGGATTTTATTAGGAAAAGCATGTTTTTTTTCTGAAATTTTATAAAACTCCCACAAAGCAATTGAAGCGATGACTGCAACTGTTACAAGAAAATAATATCCCCCAAAGTAAATAATAAGAAAAGCAAGTGGTATTCCTACAAATGCTACTATTACTCTCTTAATTAATTCGTTCAATTCAGTTTCCTTTTTCACAATAATCATGCAAAATTATAAAGTTTTCAGTTTAAATGCATTATAGAAAATTTCTTCAAAATGAATATTATGTTAATGAATTTGATTATTATTAATATTGTTTCGAAATGAAAGTCAATTTTTTGTTAATTTTACCGAACATTATATTAATATAAATAAGTAATCGAAAATATCTGATAGTGAAAAAAACAGGGGAATTGAATTTAGCCGTATTCTGTGATTTTGACGGCACTATAACAAAACCTGACATTGGGGATGAATTATTCAAAGTATATGGCAGTTTTGAGCCATACCATTCTCAATTGAAAGAGGGTAAGCTCAATATTAAAAATTATTGGCAAAAGGTATGCAGTGAGCTGAAACCAGGCACAAATGCAGAAATAATCAAAAAATTTGCCGAGGATGCTGAAGTTGATTCATATTTCAGGGAATTTGCAGTTTTTTGTGAAGATAATAATATACCTTTATCTATCCTGAGTGACGGATTTGATGTTTATATCAATCCTGTTATGAAAAAACTCGAATTGGAGAGAATAAGTATATATTGTAATATATTAAAATTCTGTAACGGCTCCCCACCTGTTCCGGTTTATCCTTATGCAAGTGAATCATGCGATTGTATGTGTGCTTCATGCAAAAGAAATTCAATGTTGAATAATGTTGATGATGACACGGTTATTGTTTATGTCGGTGATGATTATTCGGATTTTTGCGGAGCGGAACATTCTGATATTGTCTTTGCAAAGAAAAATTTAGCCGCATATTGCAATGAAAATCGAATTCCTCATTATCCTTATTCAACTTTTTTTGATATATTGAGAATAATGAAGGATATATTAAAAAAGAAAAAGTATAAAATCAGGCACCAGGCAAAAATAAAAAGAAAACAAGCTTTTGAAGCTGAATGATATTGAAAATATGCAGATAAAAAGAGGAATAACGGATAGTATATATAATGGAAAAATAATAATCTTTTTTTCACTCATTTTTATTGTGTTGTCACTATTAGGTCAAGAAGTAAATTATAACAAGAATTTTAAAACTAAAATTGATTACCTGATTATTGACAAAGACACAATTCAAAAGGATAAGTGGAATGATATCGTTATTTCACAAAAGGATTCGATAACATTCATTTTCCATTGTGAAGCCAAAGATACTACAAAACCGTTTCTTTTTAATATTAAATTGCAGAATGAAAACGACATCAACATTCGTTCATCGAGAACACGTGTTGCTTTGTATTACGGATTACCTGAAGGGAATTACCAATTAACGATTTATGCTTTTTCTCAAAGATGGACATCATACCCGGCATTTCTGAATTTCAACGTAAACAATAAGGAAGACTCATTAAGAAATGAAATTGAAAGATTAAACAAAGAAAACATAAAATTAAAAGAGAAGAAGGAAGACCCGACCAAATTTGTGATTAATAAATCACATATAATCATTGCACTGATTTTACTGCCTGTACTGGTTGGTTTAATAATAGCTATGTTCAGATTCAGGAAGAGAAAGAAACCGGCTGAATCTTATATTTTATTTGAACCGGATGAAGAATTAAATCAAAAAATTATTATAGAGGAAGAAACTATGGCAACTCCTGCTCCAGCACCAATTCCTGCGTCGGAAAAGCCGTCATACGATGAGCTGTTCCTAGAAAATCAAAGCCTCAAGGATGAAATTGAGGTATTGAGGACGCAAATAAACATTCTTCAGAGCAGAAGCTTTGAATTGAATAAACAGAATAAAGAGCTCGAAGAAAAAGCAGAAAAGCTCTCGAAAGGTAAAAAGGAACTCGAAGAGCTTCAGAAACAGAAAGATGAGCTTTTTGCTATCATTATTCACGATATAAAAAATCCTGTTGCCCTGATTAAAAGTCTTGTCGAACTGCTCAGGTCTTATGACCTCACCGCTACAGAGCAAATGGAAATCATTGATGACATATTCGAAACTACAACAAAGATTGTAAGCCTGTCGCAGGAGGTTTCCCGTATTCTTTCCCTTGAATCTACAGCAATAACACTGAACCTGGAACAGTACAACATTAATGAAATCATTAATGATGTTTTCAGAAGAAACACAGTTGCCTCAAAAAATAAGAATATTTCAATGCTTCTCGATTTGGGAAGCGATGTCCCCCAGATTGAGCTGGACTATCAGAAAGTGGATGAAATCATCGATAACTTAATTTCAAACGCCATCAAATTTTCACATGCAGGAGGAGAAATACGAATCAAATCAATTAACGCCGAGGATAATGTGGTAGTGGAAATCAGCGATAATGGGCTTGGCTTGTCCGAAGTAGATATTCAAAAAGCATTCCAGAGAGGCTCGAGACTTAGCGCCAAACCGACTGCAAACGAGCCTTCCTCCGGCTTGGGATTGTGGATTGTCCGAAAGCTGGTTGAGGCACACAACGGAAGAGTCTGGGTACGTAGTGCGTTGGGCAAGGGTTCTACTTTCGCTTTTGCAATTCCTGTTGCAAGTATTAAAAAAGGGAATGGAAACGGAAAATAATTTTTTTGTGAATAATGAATAACGAATAGTAAATAATGGAAGTCATTTTCATTATTAATTATTATCATTTAAGCCAATCGAAATAATTATCGGAATGAATGACCAGGTAGTTGGAACCGGGATAATTTTTCTGCCATTTCGTTAATTCAGCTATCATAATAGCCAAATTTACGTAAATTTGGCTACCGGTTTGTCCAAATTAACGTTTTTAAAATTTTGAATAAAAAAAAGCTGTAATCGCTTACTGCTTTATTTTTGGCTGGCCCGTCAGGGGTTGAACCTGAACTCTTCTGATCCAGAGTCAGATTTAACACTATTTTCTTAAATTATGAAAAAAAACACAAAGCTAGTGTTTATCAGTAGTTAAAGACATTATTCTATTTACTAAGTTTTGCCTTATTTTCTTTAATTTCTATATAATTCGTAAGTAAATCGTAATGAACTATTTTTTATATACCAATTATCTTCAATACCTTAATTTATTTTTCTTGGTGGAGGTGTTTGAGGAATATGAATATCCTATATCGGTCTTTGAGTATTATCAACTTCTTGACTTGGAGTTGATTCAGTATTCTCAGTATCATCTGACATTATTATACTCCTTAAATAATAAAAAAATTATAGGCATATTTTTTATATTTGAATCTAGATTTACATTCTTTAAAGATTGACCATCCTTAAGTAGAATTTTTTTTCTCCTTTTTGTCAGCAACTTTTTTTCTATTTTTTTGGAGCTGCCTTTTTTGCTACTTTTTTTGGAGCTGCCTTTTTTGGAGCTACTCTTTTTGCTGCCTTTTTTGAAATTATTTTAGATCCTGCTATAATTCTTTTAGGGGGTTTATCCATAATCTAACTCCTTTAAATATTTTCAATTAATTTTATTTAAAACAAAAAATGGTATTGAAGTTAATGCAGCTAAAATAAAGCAAATAAAAATTAATTTTATCAACTTTGTTAATTCTTCACTTCGTTTATCATTATTTATTGAATTTTGTTTTGTTGTTGTATTAAATTCTTCTATTAAATAATCATAAGTTTTTTTACTATCATTTTTAATTCCTGAATCAATTAAGTATTTATCAATTTCATCTATGTAAGGAATATATTGATAATTATATTTAGTAAAAAATTTAAATAGTCGAATAAAACAAAAAACTATTAAGGATACAAATATCAAACCGAAAGCTATAAATAAATAACTCCATATTGAGTAGTTGATATTAGGTAGGTTTATGATAAAATAGCTGAAAATGATTATTGTAAATGAAAATATTGTTACAGTGAAATTTGCTCTTGATAATATTTTTTCTCTTCTATCATGCTCATAAAAGTAATGCTCTTTGTAGAGAAAAAATAATTGTTGGTTAATATCTTCGCTATTTGAACTCATTTTTTTCCTGATATTTTTTACTAATATAGAATAAACAATTCATAAAAGCAACTTAATATTAATTTATTTTTAAGTACTTGACAACAATTTTTATTTTGTTAAAATTAAAATATACATTATTCAACAATTTTTTATTAAGATTTATTAAAAAGTTCAGCAAATCCTCACTAGCTCTAATTTATATGACTTTTTCAGGAAAGTTTATTTTTAATTTTATTATAATCTGAAGATTTGGAAAAAAAAAGGTCAGAATTATTCATTCTAACCTTTCTAATGGCTGGCCCGTCAGGGGTCGAACCTGAACTCTTCTGATCCAGAGTCAGACGTGTTGCCAGTTACACCACGGGCCAATTTTATTTATTTCGGTCGTTTGTGGACCCGATGAGAGTCGAACTCACGACCTCTAGAGTGCGATTCTAGCGCTCTCCCAACTGAGCTACGGGCCCAATCGGATTACAAAATTAAGAATGTTTTCTCAGATAGAAAAATAATTAAAGGATAAGAATGATTTTTAGTCGTGGAAATCAATCCTATCGGACCTCCCCCTTTTATTCCCCTCCTTAATTAAGGAGTGGACTCGAGGGGTGATTTATATACAAATTCAACTATCTGAAGATTTTGGCTATTCTGACTGTCAATTTAAGATTGCTACAAGAAATAAAATCTGAGTTCGTCTAATTAAAACTTGATACTAATAAATAACAAATAAGTTAATTTCAATAATTTAAAGAAATTATTCAGGAGAAACGGGTAAAATGGATGACAGTTCAAATCCAAAAAAACCTTTGCGGCAGTCAGCAAATAAAATTAGGGATATTTACGATACTTATCTGAAAAACCAGGAACAAAAACCTGATTTGACTAATTATGAAGATGCTCATCCGGCACAGCAGGGCGAACCTGCCGATACACTCGAAGAGCTGAAAGAGCCGGATACAGATATAAAAGAAATAAAAGAAAAAACTGAACCTATTTCTGAATCTGACAGATTAAAAGAATTAGAAAAAGAAAAGGATGAATTAAAAGACCAGCTTCTCAGGTCTATAGCGGAACTTGAGAATTACCGCAGGCGTGTCCTGAAAGAAAAACGTGAAATGATTGATTATGCTAACGAACGTCTTATATTCAACCTGCTTCCATTACTCGACGATTTGGGTAATGCTGTAGATGCCGGAAAGAAAGCAGTTGATTGCGAATCTATGCTTACCGGGCTCGACCTTATTAACCAGAAAGCTAAAAAACTTTTTGAAAACGAAGGCGTTAAATTAATGGAAAATACTGTTGGCAAACCGTTCGATGTAAACGAGCATGAAGCAGTTATGAAAATGCCTTCGGAATTGCCTGAAGACTATATTATCAGTGAGGTTCAGGCAGGATATAAAATGAAAGATAAAATACTAAGACATGCAAAAGTTGTTACTTCTGCAGGTGAACCGAAAGAGGAAGAAAATGGGTAAAAAAGATTACTATGATATACTAGGGGTTTCGAGAAATGCAGGCATTGATGAAATCAAATCGAATTACCGGAAATTAGCAATGCAGTTTCATCCTGACCGTAATCCCGGGGATAAACAGGCGGAGGATAAATTCAAAGAAGCATCCGAGGCTTATGAAATCCTTAGTGATTCTGACAAACGCCACCGATATGACCAGTACGGACACGAAGGATTGCGTATGGGAAGGGATTACAGCGGATTTACAAACTTCGACGATATATTTTCCCATTTCAGCGATATTTTCACAGGCGGAAGTATTTTTGATGATTTTTTCGGTGGAAGCTCACGCAGGGGCAGCCGTTCGCAAAGACGTCCTGTCGGTGAAAGAGGTTCGGACCTGAAAATACAGCTTCATTTGTCTCTCGAGGAAGTAGCAACAGGTGTAGAAAAGACCCTTAAGCTTAAAAGATTTCTAACATGCGATGAATGTCATGGCAGCGGAGCAAAAGCTTCTTCAGGATTTCAGACATGTCACCAGTGCAACGGTACCGGGCAAATCAGGCAGGTTACTCGTTCAATGTTCGGTCAATTTGTAAATATCAGCACATGCAATATATGCAATGGCTCCGGTCAGATAATAAGAGAGCTGTGTGAAAAGTGCAGGGGTGAAGGAAGAATACAGGGTGAAGACAATGTCAAAGTCAATATTCCTGCCGGAGTAGAAGGCGGCAATTATATGCCGATTCGCTCGAAAGGTAATGCAGGAAGAAGAAGCGGCGATGCGGGTGATTTAATTGTAATTATCAATGAAAAGGAACATCCCGAATTCATTAGGCAGGGTGATGATGTTATTTATCATCTTACAATAAGTTACCCTTCTGCAGTATTGGGTGATGAAGTAGAAGTACCAACATTACTCAGTAAAGAGAAAATAAAAATATCCGCAGGAATTCAACCCGGAACTGTAATCAGGTTGAAAGATAAAGGTATTCCTCATCTTAATTCAAATGGAAAAGGGAGCCAGCTTGTTTATGTGAATGTTTATGTACCTACTTCGGTCAATTCAAAAGAGAAGCAAATAATAAAAGAGCTTTCGAAGAGTGAAAATATTACTCCAAAGAAAAAATCATCGCACAAGGATAAAGATTTTATTGATAAGGTTAAGGATGCTATATTTTAAACATTTTATACTATATTTGAAATTAATAAAATCAAGTTTCAAATTCTAATAAAGTTCTTTAATTTACGTTAATTTTTATATGAGAATAGAAGAACAAATTAAATATTGGATGAATTCTGCTGAAAGTGATTTACCTGTTGCTGAAAGATTGTTTAAGATGGGAGATTACAATTGGTGTTTATACATTGGTCACTTAGTACTTGAAAAAATATTAAAAGCTCATTTTGTTAAAGACAATAATAAAATCCCACCCAAAACTCATGATTTACTAAAATTGGTTAATTCTACAAGTCTTATATTGGATGATGAAAAAAAGTTATTTTTGAATCGTGTGAACACGTTTAATATTGAAGTCCGATATCCAGAGGATAAGCAAAAATTTTATCAATTATGTACTCAAGAATTTGCAGATAAAAATTTCAAAGAAATTAAGGAGATTTACAATTGGTTAAAGTCCCAGATTCAGTAATGGAAAAAATAAATTTATTTTTAGATGAGCTTAGAAAAAACAATATTAATGTTCGACAAGCAATTTTATTTGGTTCTTATGCTAAAGGAAATTATAACGAATGGAGCGATATTGACCTTGCCATTGTAAGTGATGATTTCGAAGGTATGAGATACAACGATATGGAAAAAATTAGAATTTATAATGCTGTTACAAATTGGGAAATAGCTCCTCTGCCTTACAATACAGAAAATTTCGATGATGAAGATTTATTTGTTAAAGAAATTTTAGAATCAGGTATTAATATTTTAAAGAATTAAAAAATAGCTCGACAAATTTTTAATTAAATAAAATTAATCCAATTCAATCTATAAACCTATAGACATAACCTAATTGAATAAGTGGGAAAAGGTCATTCCAATCATCTAAGTTATTTGAAATACCAAGTTTAAAAAAATATTTTTCATAATTCAAAATAATTATTTAATTAATTCGTAGCAATCCTCTGTAATTGACAAATTGTTAAATGTAGCCGAGATTCATGCAATAGCATGAATGCGGGGGACCCAAAATCCGGGGCGTATTTTCCGAAAGGAAATAGGATACTTCCAAATCCGAGCCCGACAGCTAACCTCGCAGGCGTTATGGAAGAGCATTGGACAGCAAAACTTACTGCCCGGATGCCCGGAGCAGTTTTTTTTATGCCTCAATCAGCCCTTTCGAAGAAAGGAGTAAAATGATGAGATTATTTACCATCTCGATTTTATTTATTGTTGCTGCAATGAATTTCCTGTTAACAGCACAGGACACAACTAAAACAACCGAATCATCAAGTTCAGAGCCATTTGCATGGGGCGATTTCACATGGCTTCAGGGTAACAACCGCATCCATAAACCGTTGCTCGATTCCAAATATTTTACAGGAGATATAACAATGGATATGAACTTTAATTTCAACTTTAACCATCCGATAGACCATACAAATTCCGGTTCGACAGCAACATTTCGTTCGGATGAATTCAGTGTATCGTATATTGAAGCGGGTGGAGATTTCCACGACCCTGAGAGTGGTGCAAGAGCGAGACTTATGCTGCAATTCGGTGCCCGTTCAACAGGAGTTCCACGTAATGATGCCACTCCATTACGTGGTCAGTTTGACTTATATACCGCTCTGCGTTATGTAACAGAAGGATATGTGGGAATGCACTTCAATTCATGGCATGGTATCAATGTTGATGTTGGCATTTTCAAGTCTTATGTAGGATTAATGGGATATAACAATTTTGAAAACTGGAACTATCAAAATTCATTTACCTCTGATAATACTCCATGGTTTTTCACAGGAGTAAGAGTTCAAACATTTCCGACTGATAAATTAAAATTAGAA
>JACRLY010000090.1:0-63213 GCA_016219595.1 Ignavibacteriota bacterium
ATTGCAGAATGAAAACTATTCTAATAATTGGCGGGTATGGGAATACAGGGAAACTTGTTGCTGAACATCTTATGCTCAACACTGATTGTAATTTAATAATTGCAGGAAGAAGTTTAGACAAATCAAAAATATTATCCGATAAGCTAAACTCAATTCATCAGTGTAATCGGGTTAATTCATTTATTCTCAATGCGGGAAATTCTGGGGATTTAAAAAGAGTATTTAAAAATATAGATATGGTTATTGTATGTTCCCCGACTCTCGAATATTATAAACTAATTATTGATGAAGCAATTGAATCGGGTGTTGATTATTTTGATATTAATATTTCAAAAGAAAAAAATGATTATTTATTTTCACTTGATAATATAATCAAGGTGAAAAATCTCTGCTTTATTACCGACGGTGGTTTCCATCCCGGAATTCCTGCTGCATTAATAAGTTATTCGTCCCGGGAATTTGATAAAATTGAAAAATCAAATGTATATGGTTTATTAAAATTAAACTGGGGAAGTTACACCTTTTCAAAAGAAACAATAATCGAATTTATCAAGGAATTACAATATGTTAAGCCATTGATATTTAAGAATAACAAATGGATTAATTCACCTTATACCGATAAAATAATAATTGATTTTGGGAAATTGTATGGTAAGCAAAGATTTTATGCAATGTATCTTGATGAAATGTTGAATTTACCGTTAAAATATAATTCTTTAAATGAAACTGCGTTTTATGTTTCAGGTTTTAATTGGTTTGTTGATCTACTTCTTATTCCCTTTATAATAATTTACTTGAAATTATTTACAAAATCTTCTTTGAAAATTATTAGTAAATTATTTTTCTTTGGATTAAAGTATTTTTCGAATCAACCTTATGGAGTAACTCTAAAATTGAAATCCGAAGGTATTAAGAATAATAAAAGAAAATATTTTGAGATGAATTTATATAATGAAGACGCGTACGAAATGACCGCAATTCCAATTGCAGCTTGTGTTAAACAATATCTCGTAAATAAAGACAAGAAAACAGGAGTCTGGCACCAGGCAAATTTTGTTGAACCGGTTCAGTTTATTAACGATTTAAAAGAATTTGGAATTAAAGTTGAAGAAATATAAAATTACTTAATAAAATCATACACCTCTTTTATTCGATTCCCAAATAAATTTATGAATTTGAAGTTGCAATCTAGCCGGAATTTTACTTTCCATGAGCCATTCTGCAAGAGTTACAGGTTCGAGGTAATTAAATACCGGAGAAAACAGAATATTTTTTGTTTTTTTGAACAACATATAAGTTTCTATTACATCCAATGCCCATTCAAAATCAGTTTTAGATGCGATAACAAATTTTATTTCATCTTTTTTTGTAATGAATTTAATATTATCATATATATTCAGCTTAGACATACCTGAACCGGGACATTTAATATCCAATATTTTTATTACTCTTTTGTCAATCTTTGATATATCGAAAGCTCCACTTGTTTCAATTGTAACAATAAATTTTTCATCACACAATAATTCCATTAACTTTAAAACATTTTCCTGGTTTAATGGTTCGCCACCGGTAATCTGTATCAAATTACAACCAAATTTTTTTACAGATAAGATAATATCTTTTAATTTCATTGGTTTCCCGTCACCTTTGAACTTAAGGGCATACGGCGTATCACACCATTTGCATCTTAATTTACATCCCTGAAGCCT
Source organism: Ignavibacteriota bacterium (assembly GCA_016219595.1). Lineage (GTDB taxonomy): Bacteria > Bacteroidota > Ignavibacteria > Kapaibacteriales > UBA2268 > XYC2-FULL-35-21. The sequence continues at coordinate 1,710 of JACRLY010000090.1, forward strand.
TATAAAAATGCATGGTAATCCGGTTCTGGTACCTTCACCCTGGATTGAATAAAAAATTTCTGATACTATCAGAATTTTATTTAAATGATTTAATTTCATCGATATTTATAAAATAATTTAAAATTGTTAAAGTTATATACAGTAAAATTATAAATTCATAATTAAATGCTAAAAATTTATTATATTTAAGATGGACTTAAATCTGTAATCTGGATTATAGTTAATGAAATTAAAATTTTATATACTGTCTCTGTTTCTGATTATAATTCAAACTGTTATTCTAATATTGAGCATAAAGAATTTCAGTTCTGATAATTATTTTAATTTGGAAAAAATCAAGTATATCAATTTTTCTAAATCTGAGTTAGCTTTATTCCATGCAGAACTTGAATTTATGAAAATCCGTAATCCTTATACAAATTCAATTCCTGAAAATGCAAGACAAAAGGAGCTTGAGTTCTCAAATAATATACCGACACGTGAATCATTAAGTCAAAAATCAAATAATTCCATACTCGCACAAAATTGGGTCTCATTAGGACCCAGAAATATTTCCGGAAGAATGTTATCTATTGAATTTGACATTAATAATGAGAATATTATATTGGCGGGCAGTGCATCGGGTGGAATATGGAAGTCCATTGACCGTGGTCAGTCATGGTTCAGAACCAGTTCTTCGGAAGATTTAATCAGTGTTACAAGTATAGCTCAAGACAAAAGAATCGGTAAACAAAATATATGGTACTATGGTACAGGTGAACTCTTAAGTACAACCGACAGGAGAATTTCAACTTCAATAAGAACAATAGGTTTGGGAAACGGAGTTTACAAATCAATTGATAATGGGTCATCATGGACTCCTTTGAACTCGACAAGATGCGTTTATAACGGATGGTTAAGCGAAATTTTCCAGGGTATATGGACAATAAAAGTCGATACCAGGAGCATAAATGAAGACATTGTTTATGCTGCCTGTTACGGGGCAATAATGAGAAGTACTGATGGTGGGGAAACCTGGAATAAGGTGTTGGGTGACCTGGATAATAAATCATTTTCAACAGATATTGTATTGTCTGAAAATGGTAATTTTTATGCATCATTAAGTTCATATACAAAATCCGGAAAAAAACCAAAACAAACAGGTATATGGAAATCTTCTAACGGAATAGATTGGATAGACATAACCCCTTCAGAATTCTCCACAGATACAAGGGTTATAAAATTGGCTGCAGCACCTTCCAATCCGAATATTTTATATATATTGACTGAAGTACCACAACACTCAAAATCAATAATGGCATTTGCTCCTTCTTATCATGGATTTTGGAAATATACTGAAAATCCTGCATCCGGAGATGGCTCATGGGAAAAAAGAACAACTAATTTACCGGGAGGCGGAATAGATAATTATAATTTAAATTGTCTGAATTCTTTGGGTGCTTATGCTTTAACTTTTAAAGTAAAACCTGATGATGAAAATGTTATTTTTCTGGGTGGAACAAGTTTATTCAGGACAACAAACGGATTCACCGATACAACTTCAAATAAGAAAATTGGTGGGTATCCTTTTGATTGGACAGATAAAGAACTTCATCCGGATATGCATGGAATTGCATTTCTTCCGTCTAATCCGAATGTTCTATTTGTAGCTAATGACGGTGGAATTCAGGCTACTGATAATTGTATGAATCCTTCGGTGAATTGGAGTTATCTTACTAATGGCTTAATTACTACACAATTTTATTCTATTGCTATTGACCATAATGGAAATCATGATGGGTTATATTTCGGTGGATTGCAGGATAATGCTTCTCAGCTTTTGAATTCCAATGACCCATATCAACCATGGAAGACAATTTATGGTGGCGATGGTATGTCATGTGCAATAAATGACAATGGTGAATTTATTATTGGCTCCACTTACTATGGTTCAATTTTTACAACAAATAAAACCGGAGATGTATTAGTAGAACAAATGCCTGACACATTAAATTGGTCTAAGTTTTCTTTTTATACAAATTTTGCACTCGATTTGGATAATTCCAAAACTTTGTATCTCCCGGCTAAAAACCAAATTTGGAGGAAAGATGATATTTCTATTTCTGCTTTCGACACTAATTATATTAATAAAGGTTGGAAAGAAATAACTTCAAATGAAATTAATTCGGCCTCATACATTACATCCATCAAAGCTGATTCATCGAGATTATATATTGGCACTAACGTTGGAAGGGTTTACAGACTTGACGACCCGAGAACAGATAATTATAAACCTTACGAAATTACCGGAACTGAATTCCCTTTTTTCGGATTTGTTTCTTGTGTTGAATTTGACCCGGATGACCCTGATAAAGTCTTCGTAGTTTTTTCTAATTATAGTGTTTTAAGTATTTTTTATTCAGAAGACGGTGGGATAAACTGGACAAAACAGGGAGGTAATCTTGAAGGGAATCCTGAATTGGGAACATTAGGTCCTTCAATCAGGTATATTAAAATTTTAAAATTTCATGGCAATACAATTTATTTCGCCGGAACAAGTACTGGATTATATTCAACAAATGAACTCGCCGGTTCCAATACTATTTGGGTAAAAGAAGCATCGGGAACAATCGGTAATTCAATTGTTGATTATATTGATGCGAGAAGCAGCGACGGTTTGGTTGTTGTTGCTACTCAGGGTAGCGGGGTGTTTAATACATACTATTCCACCTCTGAGAATATTAATTCATTTAAGGATTCTTATTTTTCCTTAGAACAGAATTTTCCAAATCCTGCTTCAAATTTTACTGAAATTAAATTTACTTTGAATAAACCGGGGTATTCAAGAATTAAACTATATGATATGAATGGAAATATGGTTAAGACTGTAACTGAAAAATATTATCATACTCTGCAAAATTCCGTCAAATTGAAAGTTTCTGATATAAAAGCAGGTACATATTTTTATTCTCTTGAATCAGGTAACAGAAAACAAACAAAAAAAATGATTGTGCTTCAATAACAATGAAATTATGAGAATTTTATCCTTATTTTTTAGTGCTGACCGAAATTATATAGCTGTAGTGGAAGAATCCAAAAAGGGTTTGAAGCTCATTCATGTTAATTCAACTGAAAACGGTATTGATTTATTTAGCGCCAAAGATGAACTTCTAAATAAAGGAATTGATGAATTTCAGAATCTTCTGAAATCATTACCTGAAAAAATCGAACAATTGGTAATTACTTTGCCCGCTGAACATGTCTTAGTTTCCAAATTCCCGGGTAATGAAAATATTGCTATGAATGACCTGAGGAAACTTGTTGATTTGGAAATTAAACAGAATTTTCCCCAATTTAATTACAATGATTTCACATCATCGGTTATTCCCTTGCTTCCGGGAATTGATAAGAAGCAGATGTTGATGGGTATCATTATTCCAAAAGAAATATATGCAGTATGCAAACGCCTTCTCGAACCAATTAATTTACCCATAAAAAATGTAGAAATAAGTCAGTTAAACACTCATTCCGCATTTATTTATAATTATCCGGAATCTTCCGATAAATCTGTTGCCTTTTTTGGTATAAAGAAGAGATTTATTGATATTAGTGTCATTAAGGGTAAAAAACCATTATACTATAATCTTGTTTCATACAAAGATGATGAAACAATATGCGACATTTGCCATTCTGAATTTACCAGGATAGTTTCGGAATATGTTGAAAAATTAGACTTAGTATATTTTTTCGGGTACTCTTTAACCAAGGAAATTCTTGACAAAGCTAAGCAGGAACTTTCTACAAGTGTCGAATATATAGGAAGACTAAATGCCTTCAGAATGATGACTGCCGGAATTAGTGAAAGAGAAAGATATTATTGTTCGAGAACCGCACACATTTATCCTCCTTGTATCGGAGCATGTATACAGCCTTTTCACAGAAGAATCAAGCTTGTATAATGAGAATTATTTCAGGTAATCTTAAAAGCAGGGTAATCAAAGGTAATATACCCGATTTCATTAGACCTACAACCGATAAAGTCAGGGAATCAATCTTCAATATTCTTGGTAATTATATTGATTTCGATGATTTGAATGTAGCTGATATTTGTGCCGGGACAGGTATGATGGGTTTTGAATCCATAAGCAGGGGATGCGGTAATTGTTCTTTTGTAGATAAAGACTCACAATCGATTCGTTTTATTAATTCATTAGCCGAATCATTTAGAATAAGTAAAGATAAATATTCAGTTCATAAGAATGATGCTCTGAAATTTCTGGAACAAACTATAAAAAACTTTCCTGAACATAAATTTGATTTGATATTTACAGACCCGCCTTATAAAGCAAATTTTTTAAATCAGATGGTAAGAATAATTTATGACGGAAATCTTTTAAATTCCGGTGGATTTTTCGTTGCCGAACATGATAATACAGAAATAATTTTAGTCCCGATGGATTGGAAAAGAATTGTTGATAAGTCCTATGGATTAACTAAAATCGAAATTTTTATGAATAATATTGATTGATTGACTTTTTTTAAAATTTCCCCCTCATAAAAGAGGGGGAAAAAATATAAATGTTTAATAATTATCTATTTGAGCTCTTTGAAGTTTTCCTGAGAAATCAATATAAACGGTTTTCCATTCTGTGAAAATATCAAATACAGTCCAGCCTCCTTCACGATGACCGTTTCCTGTTCCCTTAACTCCACCGAAAGGCATATGAGCTTCCGCACCTATTGTCGGACTATTTATATATGTTATACCCGCTTCTATATCCCTCATTGCAATACATGCTTCACCAATATCATTTGTATAAATAGAAGATGAAAGTCCATATTGAACACCATTAGCGAGTTCAAGGGCGTGGTCGAATGATTCTGCTTTGCTGACAGCCAGAACCGGACCAAATATTTCTTCCCGGAAAATTGTCATGTCTTTAGTTATGTCGGCAATGATAGTCGGTTTATAGAATGAACCCTTTGCCAAATCACCCTCGATTGCTCTTTCCCCTCCTAGAACTAATCTGCCGCCTTCTTTAACAGCAATTTTTACATAATTATCAATCTCTTTCAAGGCAGTGTCGTGTATGACCGGTCCAACCTGTGTGCCTTCTTTTAATCCGTCACCAAGCTTTAATTTCCCGGCTTTAGCCACAAGCATATCTATAAATTTGCTATATATATCTTTATGAATGATTAGTCTCGAAGTTGCTGTACATCTTTGACCTGTTGTTCCGAAAGCTCCCCACAATACTCCTTCGATTGCTGAATCCAAATCTGCTGAAGGCATTACTACCTGGGGATTTTTTCCACCCATTTCGAGGGAACATTTTTTATTAGTTCTTCCACATATTTCACCGATTTGATTGCCGATGTTTGTTGAGCCTGTGAATCCTATTAAATTCACATCCGGATGTTCCACTATCAGATTTCCCATGCTGCCTTTACCGAGAAGAACATTAAACACACCCGGGGGAATTCCTGCTTCCTCTAATATTTCTGCAAATACAACCCCTGAATGAGGAGAATCTTTCGAAGGTTTGTACACTACTGTATTTCCTGCCGCAATAGCCGGTAAAATTTTCCACGATGGCACTGCTACCGGAAAATTCCATGCAGTAATTATACCGCATACACCAACCGGTACCCTGAATGACAAATTGAATTTATTCAACATCTCACTCGGTGCTGTTTTCCCAAAAAGCCTACGAGTTTCTGATGCGGAGTAATATGCTGTATCAATTGCCTCCTGAACGTCTCCTTCAGTTTCAAAAGTCGGTTTACCCATTTCCCTTGTCATGATTTTTCCCAGCTCTTTTTTTCTCCTTTTGAAAATATCACCTGCTATTCTTAACAAATCTCCTCTTTTAGGTGCAGGCACAAGCCGCCATTTTTTAAATGCCGCTTTAGCAGCTGCTACAGCATCATTTACATCTTCCTGACCTGATAAAGGGAATTTTCCGATTATATCTTCGTGATTTGCCGGACTGATATTTTCGAATGACTGACCGCTTTTTGCAGCTACCCATTGACCATTAATATAATTTTTAAATTCTTGCATTTGATACTCCTATAAAACTGATTTTCAAATTCCCTGAAAAATAATTATATAAAGAAAATAAAAAAATATGTATTTTGCGATTTATTTTTTATTAATCAAAGACCTTTACTAATTAATATTAACAAATTTACTATCTGTAATATTGAAAAAAAATTCGTATAAATTTTTATTTTTTAAATAATGGTTAAACGGTTGAATTTTGTATAAATAATTAAATTCTAAATATGAAAACATCATACTCAATTATAATAATTATATTTCTTTTCCTTACTATAAGTTTAAATGCTCAATACAGACCAATTGATACATTGACCGGCAAGGTGGTACATTATGCCGGCATTTATGCAGGTGCTGCTTCCATATTAGAGGAAACACTTTACGGATTTAATCTTTCAGGCGAATATGAGTACAGAGTGGTGAAATCGTCATTTGGATTTGGTTTTAATATTCACTTGATTTTTTCGGATATAACTGAGTATGGATTTGGTGTTCCATTGTATTTGCATGGTATTTCAAGCATGAATTTAAGATTAAGTTTGACTCCGGGTGTTACAATTACAAAAAGGGTAATTTACTCCCGGTTTGAACCCGGCACACTTCCTGTTGAATCAACTCAGAATACAGCTAACCTGTTTCTGCAGGCAGGCGTAGGCTGGTAAACTTTCATTTACAGGGATGCCGACCCTGTTCTGGTTTTTACACCAATGCTGAGCCTGGATATGATAAGTGAAAGTGAAGTGTATATGGGTATTGGTGCCAGTCTTTGCTGGATAATATATTAGATTAAAATTTGAGGATTAGATGATAATAAAAAAACTGCAATTATTTTTTTTGATTTTTTTCATAACATACTGCCTTTCTGCACAATCTTATGATTTTGGAAAAACAAGAGTATTTAACAAATTTAATACTGCACTTGCTTTACCTGAAGAAACAAAGAATTACTTAGATGCTTTAGCTACTTATCTTCATGCTAATGAATCATTTAAAGTGAAGATTTCAGGCTTCTCGGATAACTCGGGAACATCCCAGGAAAATGAAAATTTATCTCTTGAAAGAGTAAAAATGATTAGCGATTATTTGCTCTCGAAAGGTATTACCGAAGACAGGATTGAAGGTAAAAGTGAGGGCGCGAGGATGGCTGTAGCAGTGAATGATTCCCCTGAAAATAAAGCATTGAATAACAGGGTTGAAATTATTATAGTTCATTCAATTTCAGAACTTCCTGGGAAAGAATTCAAGCACGAACATCACTCGAATCATATCGCTTTATTCGGAGGTGCAACCACATTCCAGGAAACTAAAGAAACTTTTGCAACTGCAGGATTGGAATGTGAGCACAGGTTTAAGGATTTAAATTATTTACTCGGAATAGGATTATTCGGTGAAGCTGTTTTAGCTGATGAAACTGAATATGTCGCCGGAATACCGATTTTCATTCATCCCTACAAAGGTATTAAAATTTTATTTGCTCCCGGAGTGAGTATTTTGAAAGATAATATTGAAATGATTATTCGTGCCGGTATAGGTTATGATATATTTATCGGAAAATTTGCAATTACACCGGGCTTCAATATCGATTATGTCAAAGAACATATAGTTTTGGTATACGGATTAAGTTTCGGGATTGGATTCTGAATTAATTTTAATTAGATAATGATTCCTTTAAAAGTAGCAATACTCTGGCATTACCATCAGCCTTATTATGAAAAAGATGGTGAGCTGATTTTACCATGGGTTAGACTTCATGGAGTGAAAGATTATTGGGACCTTCCCGAATTATTTCATGAATACCCGGATATAAAACAGACAGTCAATCTTGTACCATCCCTGAACATGCAGATTGATGATTATATTAATGACAGAACATCTGATAAAATTCAAAGACTCACTGATATAAATCCTTCTAACCTCAGTGAATCCCAAAAACGTGAATTATTAAGATTATTTTTTCTTTGCAATGAAGAGAATATGATATTGCCCAATCCAAGATATAAAGAGCTGTTCGTACAAGCTCAAAACAAAGAAGAAGCTATGAAAAAATTCTCCTTACAGGATTGGTTCGATTTGCAGGTATGGTATAATTTAACATGGTTCGGGTATTTCTCTAAAGAAAGAAAACCGATAAAGAGGCTAATTAAAAAAGGGAGAAATTTTTCTGAAGAAGAAAAAAAGCTTGTGATGTCCCTACAAATCGATGTGTTGCGACAGATAAAAAATCAGATGAAAATGCTGTATGCTCTCGGACAAATAGAAATAAGTTGTACACCTCTTTATCATCCGATACTACCATTATTATGCGATACTCAATCTGCGAAACAATCGATGCCGGATTTGAAGCTCCCCGAAAATAATTTTGCATTTCCAGAGGATGCCAAAGAACAAATAGAAGGTGCAGTCAATTATTATAAACGTGAAATCGGGATTAAACCAACCGGAATGTGGCCATCGGAAGGTTCGGTATCGGATGAAGTATTGAATATAATGATAAATGCAGGATTAAAATGGACTGCAAGTGATGAGGGTGTTCTTGCGGCTTCTATTGGCAGTCAATATGATTATACTGAAAAATATTTTCCGAGAAATTATATTTCTTCTAACGGGGAAATCGCAATGCTTTTCAGGGACCACAGTATTTCAGATGCAATCGGTTTCCTATATTCGAGGTGGAATCCACATGATGCTGCGAGGGACTTTGTCGGAAGGTTGAACGGTATAAGGAATGACCTAATCAACAAAAGGGGAGAGGATTGCCTCAATTCAGCTGTAGTTCCCGTCATACTCGATGGAGAGAACTGCTGGGAATTCTATCAATATAACGGTTTGCCATTCCTGAAAGCTCTATTTGAAGAATTATCAAATTCAGAAAGTATAAGAACTGTTACATGTTCAACAGCTTCAGCAAAAGAGAATGTTGAATACCTTCCTCCAATTAATTCAGTGAGGGCTGGGTCATGGATAAATGCCGATTTCAATATCTGGATTGGACACAAGGACCACAGGAAAGCCTGGTCAATGCTTGCGAAAGCAAGAAAATCAGTCGAAGAAAAAAAACCGGAACTTGAAGAGAATATTTTGAACAATGTAATGAAAGAAGTCTACATAGCAGAAGGTTCCGACTGGTTCTGGTGGTACGGTGATTCTCACATTGCCGAAAATAAGAACGACTTCGATGTGCTGTTCCGCTGGCATATCGTAAATATATATAAACTGATTGGCATGGAGATACCTAAGGATGTCATGTTTCCAATCGGGAAGGAATATGAAACTGCAAAAGTAGTTAAGCAGGAAGGCATAGTAACTCCATCAATTGACGGAAAAGTCAGTGCCGAAGATGAGTGGCTCAAAGCGGGTTATTATGATGCTCATGGCTCTATGTCAGCAATGCACCAGGTTGGTGAGCTACTTCAAAAACTTTGGTATGCGGCAGATAATAACAATATTTATCTGAGGTTTGACCTTGTTAATGCACTTGATGATGATGACTCGATTGAAGTTCAGTTTCTGAATCCGAAAAAATTTCAATTAATAATACGACAGAATATTTTTGAATTGAAAGCTGATGATGAAATAACCATTAATCAATTTTCATATTCCAATTTCGAGATTGTTGAACTTTCATTTTCGAAATCAACTTTTTTCAGTGACAATACTTCGGAAATAAAACTTGAACTTACAATTATGACAAAAACAAAAGAAGGGGAGATTTGCTATCCGAGGCAGGGGAGTTTGGAATTAGTGATGTAATTCAACTTCAAATGCTGAATTCTGAATTATGAATTGTGGATATATAATTTTCAATTTTCAATTTTCAGTTTTCAATAAATTTATAATACTTAATTTTTAATTAAAATCCCTCAACCCCAACCCTTCTCCCAGAGGGCGAAGGGAGTAATTATTGGTTGTATAGAGCCAAAAAGGTGCAGATTTGTGCATCCGGAGCAGTTTTGAATCAATTTTGAATTTTGAATTATGAATGAAGAATTAATTCAATATTTCAATTCTATCCCGTATGGAATAAATATTTGTTTCACAGAGTCTCTCAGAGTTTTACACAGAGTTTCGCGGAGTATTTTTGGTTATATAGAGCCAAAAAGGTGCAGATTTGTGCATCCGGAGCAGTTTTGAATCAATTTTAAATTTTGAATTTTAAATTCAACCTCACCCAAAAAAGAAATTCTAAATTATGAATGCTGAATTATGAATGGTGGTTATATTATGAAAGTTGAAAGTTTGTAAAGTTAGAAAGTTTGTAAAGTAGGAAATAAATCCCCTTGAATCCCCCTTTGAAAAAGTGGGCAAAACATTTCGGAATATCAAAGAACGGGCAGGGCGAATATAAGACAGATGGAGTGTTATGTCAAGAAAACGGTTTTAAAAGGATTAAAAAAAAATTACTGCTAATTTTATGTTACCACTAATTTTATGTTACCGATAAAATTTTTAAACTGAAAAGAAAAAACGGTTTGAAATCCTAACGATAATTCATTAACATAATCAACTGCCAAAAAATCTCCGCAGATTAGGTATAAGAATTGGAATTGGCAGGGTAATTATGTAATACAAACAATTACATTATTTATGGTATATCATCCACCAAGACAACCCATAACGCATCCTCTTGTATTTGTCTTAGTATGAGCACTATGTTTGGTATAAGCTCCAATAATTTCATCAGATTTATTTATTGCTATTACCGATGTAAATGCATCTTGAAGAGCGGGATAATTCATTTTTAAAAGAATAGATTCATCACTTGAAATTTCTTTAATTTTTTCAGAAATAATTTCTTCTGTAATCATGATAAGGCTCCTTTAATTTGTGATTAGTACGGAATTAATTCTACTTAATGCATGTTTTATTAAAGCTTTATATACTATACAAAGATGATCAGGTGAATTGATATTCTCATTATGACAAATTGCATGATGCATACATCCACCGTTGCAATATTTCCTAATTTCACAATTTTGACACTCAGGAATAATATTTCCACATCTTTCTAATAATTTAATCCTAGTTGGACTTATAAGTATGTCCTCAAGGTCAGTATTAAGAATATTCCCAAATTTGAACCCTTCATTATTATCGAAACGATTACACGGATAAATATTACCTTTGGGATCAATTGAAATAAAAGTATATTGGCAGTTTTCGCTTAAGAAACAATCAGAAATTCTGTTTTGAGATAATATTAATTGGGTAACTCCAAACCCAGGATTTGCTCTAATTGGGTTCTTTTTTTGAAAAAACCATAAATCAAATACTTTTATACAAGATTCAAGATATTTTTGTGGATGAACTTCAAGATCCTCATGTTTTGAGAATAAATCTGATGAAATTGGATTGATACCAAATGAAAAATTATTGTCATAACAATATCTAAATATTTGCTCAATATATTGAACATTATTATTTGTTATTGACATTAATATACCAATTTCAATATCCTTTCGCTTTGCTTTTTCAATATTGTTCAAAATTACTTTATGAGTACCCTTCTTATTTTTTGTAAATCGTATTTTATCATGATAATTCGCTGGACCATCAAGACTAATACTTATTGATACCTTAAATTGAGAAAATAAATCAAGTAATTCTTCACTAATTAGATAGCCGTTAGTCTGGAAAGTATGACTAATTCTGTATTCTGAATTTATATTTTCTGTAAACCTAAAAGCCTTATAATAAAATGAAAGAGGCATTATGCTCGGCTCACCACCATGCCATATAAACAATGTTGAATTCTTTCTCTTTGAATTATATGCTATAGATTCAGTAAGAACTTTAAGCATTAAATCATCACTCATTTTATTATTACCCTTATTACCTTTGTAGCAATAAAGGCACTCCAAATTACAGTTATCTGTGGGTTGAATTAAAATATTTAAAGGTGATTCTTTGATATAATTAATCATTATTCTTATTAATTTATTGTTTAAAATTTTTATTGTATCGCCTAAAATCTTTTCTTAATACCATTTTCATTTGGAGCATTACATTTTTGTTTAAATTAAATGAATCGAAATTTTTAATTCTATATATTTAATTTGGATTTTCTTTTATATCTTCCATTAATCATCAATTGAATAATTTTAAAATTATTCATTTTATCAACTTATCTATATCGGTGATCAAGAATTTTAGCATATCTAATTCTTTTAAATTAGTTTTTTTATTTCCAAATTCTTTTCTGATTTCTAATAATAACTTACCAAAAAGAATTAATAATGGCGTATGATCAGTGGCATTTTGGTTTTGATATAAATATTGAAAAAGATTATTATATGAATTTGTAACTGAATCTGAACCAAATATCATTAAATTAAAAGCAGTCTGTTTATAATCAAATGATTGAATTTCCTTAATTGCAACTTCTAATTCATTATTATTTTTTACACCAGTTAAAACTCGGATAAATGGAGTAAGAATTTTTATATAATTCTCTCTTTTTGTACTTAACAAACTTTCTTTTTGAAGTCTAAATTTTTCACTTTTATCTTTTAGAAACCACCCAATAATAATACCTAATAATGTGATTAAAGATGGTCCCAATACTTTTAGAATTTCCATATTATTTACTAAATTATTTTATACAAATATTTATCAAAATCAATTAATAATATCTATGTACCAGATAATTCAATTTTATTGAAATTTTCAAAATCCGGAAATACATATTTTCCGGTTTCCCGTGTTTCGAGATTTATTCTATTTAACCAGTATTTTCAAAGAAAAGTAATTCGGTATAATCTATTTTATTTCCAATAATTTATGTTATAATCAGTATTAAAATATATAATTTTTCGCAAGTATCACCCAATAGACAGTAATATTATTTAACTTAAAAAATTTCATACTCTTACCCTACGTTTTCTGAAATAAGCTAATTTTTTTACATCTTTTTTGGGCTTATATTTAACTAAACATTTTTCTTCGGCTACTGCATTTCCGATAAATTCCTTGAAAGATTCAGTTCTGCGGTTTCGCCGATTATACTTGAAAGAATACTCAGCAAGGTAAAAAGGCAAATACTTTTTGCTTATTGCATTGTAACTACCTCTTATGCCGTCTTTCAATATGCTCCAGAAACCTTCAATGGTATTAGTATGAATTATACCTTTTGCAAAGGCTTCTTTGTGATTTATTGTCATGTGTTCCACAACTTTGTCAAATGCTCTATAAGAAGGGAACTCATCAGTTATGACAAGTGCTTCATCTTCTTTAACATACTTTTTAAGCATTGCCAATAAATTTCGTGTTGTCAGTTTCTCAATGATTTTAGTTGTAACTTCACCACTTTTACCTCTTGATACTGCACCGACAACAGGTATTTTCTTTGTCCCTCTACCTCTTTTATTTTCAACTCTGCATAGCACAGGTGAATTAATAGGGACAATTATATTAGGTTTTCTTGGCTTTCCGCCTATGTATGTTTCATCAAATTCAACGATACCCTCAAGTAAGTCAGCTTGGTCAAGCATTGCACATCTTACCCTCATTGCAGAATACCAAGCAGTTTTATACGATATTCCCAAGTCTCTTGATAATTCTTTTGCTGAAATTCCCATTGGAGCATTACACATCAGGGCTATCATATAAAACCAAATAGTCAAATCAAGTTTAGTATCTTCAAATATAGTATCAACCAAGACGCTGAAATCCTTATTACAATTATTGCAATGATAACGGTATTCCTTTTTTCGTTCATAGATTCTTTCATCTTCATTACAATATGGACAGACAGGCACACCGTTCCAACGTACCTTCTCTAAATGCAAAAGGCACTTTTCATGTGTGTTAAATTTCCGTTGTAATTGTAATAAGTTCATTTTTTATCATCTTTTAAAGCAAAATATAACAATAAAGCCGTCCCTAACCCTAAAATCCAACCATTAAATTCACCGTCTTTTAATCTTTCAGCAAATGTTTTTGGTTTGCTTTTATTATTAATATACTGTTCCCAAGAGTAGAATCCCATCCTTTTTAATTCATTCTGGATTTCATCTTGACTGTAACCATAATCTAAAAGCATTTGTTCATATTTTTTATAATCCTCAAGAGACGCAAAATTATATCTAATTTTTTCTTGCAGACCTTTTAATTCATCAGCTATCTGCTTATTTATTTGTTTCATTGGAGTCTCCTAATCTTATTTTATAAAGTTGTGTATAAGCAGTATTCATCCACCAAAGAAATTAACTCCAAGTAGAACAATAATTAATACGACCATGGAAGGAATCCAAATGAAAAAATCATTAATCCTATTATTAGTAGAATCAATTTTTACTTGTAGTGTCTGGTTATGTGCTTCCAATGAATCCAAAGCATTTTTCTCAATAATAGTATAAACTTTATCGCCAATCTTTACTTGAGTATCGGATGAATAAGAATTGATAAAACCAAATGAAATAAAAGCGAATAAAATTAGAATTTTAAATCTTTGCATAGCTATATCCTTTAATAATGGTACATTATTTAAGTATGTAATTAAAAGATACAAATTATTTCGGTTATTTCCAATTTTATTCATTGCATTATACAAACATTAATTTTCCTCAAAACCTTGATTAAATCTACATTTTACTGTCAAATTCATTTTTCTTGTTTTATTTTTTCTATTTTCTTCCATATATTTGATTTTAAATAATTTAAAAAAATTTATAAAATCCCCTACTGTCTATTGGGTGATACTTGCGTAATTTTTTGTTTTAATGCAAATTTATTTTACACACTAGCAGAAAGAAATCCTCCTGAATCCCCCTTTATGAAAGGGGGAAATTTATTTCACTGCAATCATCGAAATTTCTACATGGGCTCCCATAGGCAAGGCGGCGACCTGTACAGTCTCACGTGCAGGGAAATCTATCGTAAAGAATGAGGCATATACTTTGTTGACAGGATTGAAATCTTTCATGTCGGTTAAGTAAATTGTGGTTTTAACTACATTTTCAAAAGTACAATTTGCTGCTTCCAGTACATTTTTTAAATTATTAAGAATAATTTCAGCTTCTTTTGCTGCACCGCCTTCGGCGATTGTGCCGGTTGCAGTATCGAGTGCAATCTGTCCCGACAAATAAATTGTACTTCCGACTTTTATTGCCTGGCTGTAAGGACCAATCGGCTTCGGGGATTTATCGCTCAAAATTACTTTTTTGTCTTTAGCTGATAAATTAATTGATAAAATAAAACATAAAATAAAAACTAAGTATTTCATTGTTTCCCTCATAATATTAAGATTTTGACATTTCGGTAATTGCATCAACAAGAATGTCGAGGTCTCTTGTTGTTGTATAAACGTGCGGAGTTACCCGCACACCTTTTATATTTTCCCAATCGATGGGAGTAGTATGGATTTTATATTTGTTCAACAATGTGCTTTCGATGTCGCCCGGCTTCATACCATCAATAGTGAATATAGCCAGAGCACATGAATAATTCGGTTGAAGAGATGTCTGAAGCTTTACCCTGTCAAGCTTTATAACCTGTGATGCCCAGTAATTTTTAAGGTATCGAAGACGCGCTTCTTTTCTTTTTGTGGTAATCGTATTATGGAAATTAATTGCGTAACCTATACCATGCTCAGCAGGGAAAGAACGGGTTCCAAGTGATTCGAATTTTCTTATATCTTCACTTTCTGGCTTATCATTCGGATAGAGGGGCCAGATAGTTTTGATTTTATTTTTCTTAACGTAAAGCATTCCTGTTCCAAAAGGAGCGCAAAGCCATTTGTGGAGGCTAGTTCCGAGAAAATCGCAACCCAGGTCATCAATTTTATAATCGATATGTGCAAAAGTATGAGCGGCATCAACAATAGCATCAATACCTGATTTGTGAGCTTCATCGGCAATTTTCCGTGCAGGCAGAATCTGTCCGCTCCAGTTAATCATGTGAGTAATGTTTACTGCTTTAGTTTTTGATGTAAAAGCATTTTTGAATTGAGCAACAATTTCTTCATCATTGTCGAGTGGAAGATTTAGATTCACCCATTTAATAACTATACCGTCACGCTTTTCTCTCTGCTTCCAGGCATTGATGACATTAGGATAGTCCTGCTTTGTGAGGACAACTTCATCACCTTTTTGAAGATTGAGACCGAATATAACTGTATCGAGAGCTTCTGTTGTATTTCTGCAGATAGAAACTTCATCAATCGAGGACCCAGCCAAATCGGCAAGACGTTTTCTCAGCAATTCACGACCCTGGTCGAGTATTCTCCACATATAATAAGAGGGACCTTCATTACACATGCGGTTAAAGGTTTCAAATGCATCCTGAACCACTTTCGGCTGAGGACTTACACCTCCGTTATTCAGGTTAATTATATTCGGATTTACAGTGTATGATTGCTGAACCCAAGCCCAGAAATCCTCATCGGAGGCAGATTCTTCCGGCGACTGACCCATAAATTTACTATAAGCACCTTCGACTGATTCTTTTGCTTTTGCATCAAAAAATGAAAAGAATGGCGCAGCAGTAAGGAAAACACCAAGATATTTAAAAAAATCTCTTCTCAGGGATTGCATAGAAACCTCAAAATTGATTGTTATTACATTTTGAAATGCAATAATAGAGATTTTTGATGATAAGTCAAATAATTAAGCTAAAAATTTCTTTAAATAGTCATTGATTTTCGATAAATTAATTTCTTCAAATCTTATGTTTCAAATAAATTAGTTTAAAATTGGCAATTAAGAACAATATAGAAGTAATCATAATATCATACAATTCATGTAAAATGACACTCGATTGTATAGAATCCATATATAACACAAAAAAGGGATTGGATATTGGGATTACAGTAGTAGACAATGCTTCAATGGATGATACAGTTTTCAATGTGATTAATAAATATCCGCATGTTAAAATTAAATCAAATGAATCAAATCTTGGGTATGCCGCAGCAGTAAATGCAGGGGCAGAAAATATCGATGCCGATTTTATAATCGTATCAAATAATGATGTAATATATCACGAAAATGCCATAGAGCAACTAATTTCATATTTAGATAAAAATCCGGATACAGCAGTTACCGGACCTCAGCAAATGTACCCGGACGGTAGCTGGGAATATAGTAATGGCAGACTTCCGGGGATTATTCTCGGATTGAGAAATTTATTTTTGATAACGTCAATTCATCAGAACCTGCAAAGAATGAAATGGAAAAGGAAAAATTCGGGAATGAAACCGGTAAATACGGGTTATATTGACGGGGCTGTAATGGCTATCAAGAAAAATGTATTTGACCAGTTGAATGGATTTGATAAAGATTATTTTTTTTATACCGAAGAAGCAGATTTTTGTAAAAGGGTTTGGGATTTAGGACATAAAGTCAAATTCATACCTGATTCAATAGTTACACATGTAAGGGGTGGCAGTTCAGCCAGGATGGGTTATGATGAAAATAAAGTAAGAGCATTTATAAGTAGTAAATTTATTTATTGTAACAAGCATTTTTCAGCTCTAAGGACCAGGATTTACGCGGATTTGGAAATTGTGCATAATTATTCGATGATTTTATTTTGGAAACTTATAAATTTGTTTTTTGCAAAGGGTAAAAAACAATATATTCATTCAAAAATTAAAGTATATAAAGTACTTGCCAGAACATGGAAAGAAGTATTTATAAAATATTTGAGAAATGAATTGATAGAAAATAATAAATAACTAATATATAATTAATTAATAGAAAAGAATATGAAAACTAAAACAGAACAAAATCCGGCGGTAGAACAAGTAGTACCCGAAGAGAAACTAAAAGCAGTAAAATTTGCCATGGAGCAAATAGAAAAACAACACGGCAAAGGTTCAATCATGAGATTGAGCGATAAGAATGTAGTGCAAGTGGGATCGATACCAACCGGATGTTTTTCATTCGATGCAGCAATCGGAATCGGCGGTGTACCCAGGGGGAGAATAACTGAAATATTTGGTCCTGAATCATCAGGTAAAACTACTGTATGCCTGCATGTGATTGCTGAATCGCAAAAACAAGGTGGAATTGCGGCATTCATTGATACAGAACATGCTTTAGATATAAATTATGCGAAAAGAGTCGGTGTTGATTTGAACAACCTATTATTGTCGCAGCCGGAATTCGGTGAGCAGGCACTCGAAATTGTCGATACTCTCGTAAGAAGCGGAGCTATCGATGTGATTGTGATAGATTCGGTTGCGGCACTGACACCAAGAGTCGAGATTGAAGGAGATATGGGAGATGCCCAGATGGGTTCTCAGGCAAGACTAATGTCGCAGGCTATGAGAAAGCTGAATGCCGGTATCGGTAAATCCAATACCTGTGTGATGTTTACGAATCAGTTAAGGAGCAAAATCGGCATAGTTTATGGAAATCCTGAAACAACAACAGGTGGAAATGCTCTTAAATTCTATGCCTCTGTTCGTATTGACATCAGAAGAAAAGAAGTGATTAAGGAAGGAAGAGTGGTTCATGGTATACTTTCAAGGGTGAGAGAATGCAGGGAAGGGAAGGACTCAAGAAAGTATTGGTCGAAGACCCGAAACTTCTGGAAGACCTGGAATCACAGGTAAAATCTGCATTGAATATGCAGGTTGATAAAACAGCGGAAAAAGTGCAAAGTGAGAAAGAATAAGATAATTTCATATTCTTATTTATAATCCCGGTTCCCTAATGGATGATGAACTCAGGATAATATCTGTTAAAGCAAAGAAGAACGGACAAAGCTGTATTATCTGTTTAAATGACGGAGAAGCATTTGAATGTTCATATGATTTAGTACTGAAATTCAGATTAGGAAACAACAGTATTATATCTGAAAAAATACTTCAGGAATTAAAAAAGGAACAAAGATTATATGATGCAAAACAGACTGCATATAATTTTGTATCTTATAAACCCAGGACAGAGAAACAAATCAGGCAAAGACTAAAAATTAAGGGATTTGAAAATGATGAAGCAAATTCAGCAATAGAGTTTCTGATTAAATTTGACCTCGTTGACGATATAAAATATGCAAAGCAATTTGTTTCGGATTATTTGAAAAGAAAATCAACAGGGAAATCGAAGTTATTATTTGAGCTACTTAAAAAAGGAATAGACAAGTCATTGGCTGAAGATACTATTGAAAAATTTTATCCTGAAGAAAATACTTTTGAGATTGCAATGAAATCAATTGAAAAAAAATTGAGGTTAATCCGTCATAAACCAATGGAAAAGCAAAAAGACTCATTAATCAGGTATATGCAATCTTCGGGATTTGACTGGGATATTATCAGGAAAGTATTGAAAAAAGTACATTTTGGTGAAGATGAATGACATACTCAAAATTAATATTAACAGTATTTCTTGTTTTGATTATAAATTCTGCAAATTCAAAACCTGCTAATGATTCTTTATTGAACTGTAAAATAAGGCTTCCAATTGAAATAAATAGTTACCAGCCTGCATTAGTACCTGTAATTACACTCAATGGCGATAGATTATATTTCGACAGGAAATCACATCCTTCGAATAATAATGGGGTGAAAGATTTTGATGATATTTGGTATTCCGATTGGCTGACTTCAGACCAATGGACTGAAGCAAAAAATCTTGTTGAATTAAATACACCTGAGTCTGATGTTATTTTCCGGATATCACCTGACGGAAGAAAGGGGCTTATTTATGGTATTTATTCGGATGATAAAATAAGTAAAAAGCAGGGGTTTTCTTTTTCAGAATATGACGGAAAAAACTGGCAAAAACCGGTATCAATAAAAATTAAAGATTTTTATAATGATTCGTTAAACTATTATGCAACGATGTCTGCTGATGAAAAAGTGTTGATAATCGCAGTGAGCCGAAAAGACGCCATAGGAGGATTAGACCTGTATGTTTCTTTTTATGATGAAACGAAAGGAGAATATTCAATCCCTCAAAATATGGGAAGTGAAATCAATACAAAATATGATGACGAAGCTCCATTCCTGGCTTATGACGACAGGACTCTATATTTTTCGTCCAATGGATTAAAAGGGGAAGGAGAACAGGATTTATTTATAACTAAGCGATTGGACGATAGCTGGAAAAGTTGGAGTAAACCTATTAACCTTGGAAATATAATTAATACAAAATATAGCGAACAAGGAATTTGCCTTACATCGATGGGGGACTCTGCCATAATCGTATCTTATGATAGTTTGAGCAAAAGAAAAGGATTATACCGGATTTGTCTGCCAAAAGAATTTCAGCCGGAGCCATATATAATTTTAACAGGTAATATAAGCATTGATAATCAATATGATATTATAGGTGAAGCAAGAATTGTAGTAAACGGCATTACTTCTCAAAATTTGAAACTCGGAACAAAGAAAAATTATACATTAGTGTTTCCTGAAAAGAAATTATACAGTATTCAGGTTAATTTTGAAGGTTATAATGCCATTACTTATGAATTAGATTTAAGAAAATATAATCAAACTCAAATAATCAAACAAGATTTTATATTTCATAAACAGGAAATCAAAACCGAAAAAATAATAATATATTTTGATACTGATTCATATTTATTAAGTATTGAAAGTAAAATGAAAATAAAACAATTTATTTCCCATGATATAAATAACAAAAAAATTGAAATAAATGGACATGCCGATGAATCCGGCAGTAGTGAATATAATTATAAATTATCACTAAATAGGGCTGAACAAACGCGTGATTTTTTAATATTCAATGGATTGAAGAAGGAAAATATTGAAATTTCGGGAAAAGGTGAGAATGAACCAGTTTCTCTGAATAAATCTGAGAACAGAAGAGTCGAAATCATCATCAAATAGTTGAAAATATTAATCTTAAATGCACATAATAAATAAAAAATCAGATACCGCCAGTAAAAAAACTAATATTTTCATATTCTGTAATAGTTTAGTAATTTGCAGTTTTGCTATAAATTAGTGTTTTACGTATGTAATTCAAAATTTTTATGTTAAAATAAAATGAAATTTCTGATTACTGATATGAGATTCAAATTCAACAATTTAATATTTACACCATTTATATTATTCACTTTATTATTGTTTTCCTGCAAGCAAGAAGAAACCCTTGAAGTTTTGGATAAACAGAATTTTGGAGTTCATATTGTCAAATTGTCAAAATTAGAATTTTCAACAGGAGATACAATTGAAATTTACGGAAAGATTTTCGGAGTAAAAAGAGGGAGTAAAGTTGTTGTATTTGATGGAACTGAAGTACCTGATGGCGGATATTTAGGATGGAACGACAGTACGATAAAAGTAAAAGTACCGGAAGATGCAATTAATTTATCTGCAGAAACCGGACTTATAAATATGTCATTATCAAATTACGGTAATATTTATATTATCAACAAAGAAAGCAATCAGCTCAGTTATGAAGTACTAAGACCATGGTATGAAAGTGTAATAAGTTATTTCGTTCAAATATCTCTATTGATTTATGTGGTATTCATATATCTGCAAATCAACAAAATCTGGAAACGTAAACATGAACGAGAAGTGGCAGAAAGCCAATCTTTGGTTGGATTATCAATTTATATTGCAAATTGTGTGCTATGGGTATTTTATTATGCACTGGTACAATTTGATGATAAAAGTCTTGCGGACACCTCAATTTATATATTCCAGGGTTCTATATTATTCCTGATAGGCACAGGAATTTTTGTTAAAGGGCAAAGACGGCTTGGTTTCTGGAATTTGATTAAACAAGCTCTAAGATTGGAACGTAAAGAAGCAGATTACTTATTGAAAAAGTGGTTCCGTCCGGCTAATGCCGAAGCTATAATTGGCATTCTTCACCAGATAGCGATGATAGATGAAGAGTACGACCCCAAAGAAGCTGAATTAATCAAAGCATTTGCCAAAGAATGGAATATAGAATATAATCCTGAAAAAATGAATCTTGAAAGACATAAAGATACTGAGGACAATTATATTCGACTCAGGAAAACAGTGGAAAAATATTTAGACAGGGAGCCTCCTTTGGAACAGGTGGCACAACTGAAGGACATGATTACCACAATGATCCAGGCAGATGAAAAGGTAACTTATGAAGAAGAGATGATAAGCTCCGAACTTCTTCCAATGATTGAAAATTATTTAAAAGGTGATGAAGGAACTACACAATATCTTGTTTTAATAGTACCTCAAAAACCTGAACAGGAAGAATCAATTTTAGAGTTATTACCAAATGCTGAAAAAATATATACCTCCGGAGGAATGGCATATATGATTGACTCATTTTATTCCAAGAAATTTGCCGAAATGGTATGTAATCAGTACAGGGAAATTAATTACTTTACAATAGTTAATACACCTGAAACTTAATTATTGATTTGAGTTTGAAATAATCATTTTATTATGAAGAAAAATGTTTGCAAATAAAATTATAAGAAATAAATTTATTAGTCGGTTAATATATTTTGCTTTTTTTCTCTTATTCCCGGTACTCGTTCATTCTCAAATAAAATACAATATAATAAATACACAGGGAATTAGGACTGTACACACTTCTGAGGTTTTGAACAATATCTCGTACTTGCCTGTATCCCAATTATCGCCGGTATTGTTTCCAACAGGAAGATATGAAGAATCAAAAGGAGAAATAAAACTGCGCAATGGGAGCATTAAAATTACTCCTTTGTCATTCTATATTGTATTTGATAATGGTGAAAGCATCAAAGCAGGTCAGATGAATACACCAGCTATTATAATTAAAAACCAACTATATGTTCCGGCAGTATCATTTTTCAAATCGCTTGAAACATTAGGTCTGTTTTCAGTCAATCAAAAAAATGAATCTTTTTATTTCAATATCATGAGTGACACAATTCAGGATGTCGAATTAACAGAACCGAAATTAATAACTGCAAAAAGTGGCGAAGAAATTAAAATCTCAAATGAAAAAAAGACTGTACTTATTAATAAAGTTCCTATTGAATTCAAGAAATATTTCAATGAAAATTCAGATAAATTAAGGAAGGGATTACTTGCAATTAAAGTACTCAATGAAAGACAACAAAATGATGAAAGTAATGATAATACTGATAATAAATCTAAAATTCTTCAGAATTTAAGGGATGATAAACCTGTTTTCAAAGGGAATATAAAACCATTAGAAAAAAAGTATCCGCCTAATCTTTACGTTTTACCCCAAAATTTAATTAGAAAAGAATTGGAAGAAGGAATTGAATCAGACAGTTTAAAAAAAAATGATATTAATTCATTACCTGATGAAAGTTTAAAAAATCAACTATTTGCATCAACATCATTGTATTCAATGTTTTCTCTTCCTCAATTTATTAAAATCACTTCAGAAATAATTAATGATACTCTTTTGATATCGTTAACCGCAGATAGTTTCATAGAATCATACCAGGCACCAGATTGTTCGGGAAAGAACTTAACATTAAGAATCAAAAATGCGGTAAATTCAATAGGAGAATTTAAGGAGCTGAAAGGTATCCAGAGTATCAAGGCTGAAACAGTAAATGATTTACTAATTTACAGAATTAAAACTGAGTCTAATATAATAAGTTGTAAATCGGAAAGAAACGGTTCTAAAGAAATAATATATCGAGTATTGACAGATAGTAAAAAATCACCGGAAATTTCAAATACCCCAATAATAAAAGAAGAAGAGAAACATTTAAACCCGGCAACCAAAAAAGATGAAAATGAAACTTATGGTGTCAATGGATTTGAAAATGAAAAGCGGAAATGGTCTTTGGATGTTATTGTTCTTGACCCCGGGCACGGTGGACATGACCCCGGAGCAATCAGTATAAATGGATATAAGGAAAAAAATTTCACATTGGAAATAGCAAAGATGGTAAGGGATTTGCTTAAGGAGAATATGCCTGGGACAAAAGTTATCATGACGAGAGAAGATGATACATTTATAGAACTACATCAAAGAAGACAAATAGCTAATAAAAACAAAGGAAAACTTTTCGTAAGCATTCACTTGAATTCTGCAGCATCAAAACCTTCGGCATCGAATGGTTTTGAAACTTATATTTTACGTCCCGGAAGAAATGATGATGCAGTTAGGGTAGCAAATTTTGAAAATTCTGTTATAAAACTCGAAAAAAAGACTGAAAAATACAAAGCTCTGACTGAAGAGGAATTAATAATAGCTACTATGGCTCAGAGTGCATTTGTAAAATTCAGCGAATTGTTTGCAAAAATTTTACAATCGGAAGTCGAAAAAACTACACCTATGAAAAACAGGGGTGTGAACCAGGCAGGATTTTATGTTTTGGTCGGAGCTTCAATGCCTAATGTTTTATTTGAGGCAGCGTTTCTTTCGAACAAGGATGATGAAGAATATATAAATTCTGAAAAAGGTATGGATTCAGTAGCAAAAGGGATTTATAATGCTATTGCACGTTATGCTGAAGAGTATGAGAGGTTGTGTAAATAGATTTTGCCAAAGAGTCTTTCTTTTTGAATATTAATATTTTGTTATCAGAGCGGAAGTCGGACTTGAAATAAATATCTCTTCCAAATAAATTCGGTTTTTGTACCAACGCAATTTTCTCCAACTTACCAATTGAATAACCACCCGGTCTTAATATAGTATTACCATCGAGAAAAATTTTTCCGAATTTATTACCTAAAAGATTTCCTTCATACAATGACTCGAGCCTTTTTCTGAGGATTTTTGATTGATAATAATTTTTATTCTGAACGATAAAATCATTGTTCGGGTCATAATCTGATATATCAGCAAAAGCAAAAACCCGAGCAGGTTCACTGTCAATAACCATTACAGGAGTTCCTCTTTTCACCATTGAATAGAGTTTTTCCCCATCTTTCCTGCTTATCCTGATACAACCATGTGAAGATGGTGCTTTGCCAAGGCGCCAGTAATAATTATTACCTTTCAAACCGTGAAATCCAATATTTCCGTTGAATCCAATCCAATTTATTAATTCTGCATTTTCAAATTGTTTTGAAATAGCAACAGGGGATTTTGATTGCACTGTATAAATACCCGTTGGAGTATCTTTTCCTTTATCCAAACGGCTGGTCCCGGATGAAATATTAAAACTTACAGAACTGTCATTTCGAAATAAAATTTCCACATTTTGATTTTTGAGAGATAATTTAATATAGTAATCACATAATAAATAAATTGTATCTTTTAAAGGTTGATTTGACAAATGAATTAATATTCCAATGTTATAGTTTTTTTTGTTAAAATATTCATTTTGAACTAAACCCGGTATAAGCAGGCAAACAGACAGTAATAATATTACAGGAAATAAAATCAGAAATTTTATATTAAATCTCATTTTTAAAAACTTATTGTTATTTTTGATTCTAAAAAAAAACCGTGTCAAATTTAAGTGTTGCGGCAGATATTTACAAAGGAATTATAATAATTATTTTTTAATGAAAAGCTTCCAAAAAATTTGTGTTATCAGAACCGATAGAATAGGGGATATGATTTTAACTCTGCCTATGTGCAAAGCATTAAAGGAAAATTGTCCTGGTTCGCAAATAAATCTAATCGCTAAGAGATATGTTGAACCTTTAGTGGAAAATGACCTGTTTACCGATAAAGTGCTTTATATAGATGATTACGAAGGTGGAATAAAAGACATTTTGGGAAATAATAAATTTGATGCTGCATTTTTCCCGAGACCAAGATTTAATGAGTGTTTATCTGCATTCATAAATAAAATTCCATTGAGAGTTGGTACAGCTTACAGGTATTATTCAATGTTATTTAATCATAAGGTCTATGACCATAGGAAAACTGCAGAATTTCATGAAGCAGAATATAATACAAGACTTGTGGAATCTGTTTTTGGAATCAATATAAAAACAGAACTTGTCAAACCATATATTAATCCCGATTCATATAAATATGCAAATGATATAATGATCCGAAATGGAGTTTGTAATAAAAATTACATTATTATTCATCCCGGGAGCGGAGGTTCGGCATATAACTGGAAACCAGAGAATTTCGGTAAAGCAGGAAAAAAATTGCATGAAATAACCGGATTGAATATTATTATAACAGGAATACAAAAAGAGTACGGAATATGTGAAATTGTCAAACAACAAATAAAAAATTCTGTTAATCTATGCGGACAATTTGATTTGAGACAAATGATTTCGTTGATTTCAGACGCAAAATTATTAATAGCAAATTCTACAGGAGTATTGCATATAGCATCAGCACTTGGTATTCCTGTACTGGGATTATATCCTAATTCAGCTCATTTATCGGCAAAAAGGTGGGGACCTTATTCGATGAATTCAAAAGTTGTGAGTCCTCCGAAAAGTGATAATAAACAATCAAATGATAATATGGAATTAATTCCAATCGAAGATGTGGTGAACAATGCTTTAGAATTATTAAACAGTCATTAATAACTTTTCAACTTTTTCTATGTCTTCTTCTGTATCAACACCAATAGTGTTCAAATCTGTTTCGACACATAAATATTTCGCACCATTTTCCAAAAGCCTCAACTGCTCGAGTTTTTCGGCTATTTCCAATTCAGCGGGATTTAATTCTGAAAATTTCAGTAATGATTCTTTTCTATAAGCATAAATTCCAATATGTTTCCAGAATATTTGATTTGATAACCAATCTTCCTTTTTAATATCCCGTAAATATGGGATAGGACTCCTGGAAAAATATAGAGCATAATTTTCCTGATTACACACTACTTTTACAACAGAAGGGTCAAATAGCTCATCTGAAGAATTTATTTTTTTTACTAATGTTCCAACATCAGCATCTGATTCAGAAAATTTATTAATCAGTAAATCAATTACTTCTGCTTTGATTAATGGTTCATCTCCCTGGAGATTCAAAATTATTTCAGCATCTTCATTTAATGTATTATAAGTATATGCAATTCTATCGGAACCGCTTTTAAGATATTTTGGTGTCATTATATTTTCTGCACCGATGGATATACAGAAATCTGAAATTCTATTATCATCAGTAGCTATTATAACCCGATTAAGTTTAGAAGATTTCATTGCAGATTCCCACACCCATTGAAGGAGAGGTTTACCTGCAATAATTCTGAGAGGTTTACCCGGAAGTCTTGTGGAATCATATCTTGCAGGAATTATGCAAATAACTTTTTTATTTATTTGTTCATTCATAATAATATTAAAAAGGTGTCCATTTAAAACTTACAAAAGGAATCATATAAGGCACAGTAACAAATGTAATACCGAAATCAGAGGAAAAACTAGAATTACAAAGCCGGATACCTAAAAGGACGGCTGTGTTCGACGGCTTTGCCACATTGCTGTTCCACAGCTCGCCTATTAAATGTAAATCATGTCTTTTTGTAATTTTTGTGTCTAAACCCAAGCCTATTCCAAAAGAGCCATCCTCATATATTAAATCAATCCTGTTGTTACCGAAAAATATATCATAAACATCTTTGCTCCCGGTTTTTGCAAAAACCGAAGCAGTTAATTTGGTCCTGCTTAGTTCGATAGTGCTAACACCATATACGTGAATAAAACGATTATGGCTATTGACAAAAGCAAGGTTGCCACCTAATGCCAGGGTCATTTTTCTTGCAACATCTTCAAATACAAGTGATAATAATGATAACTTCAAATTCAAAACCGAGATTTGCTGGCTTGAAGAAATTCCCGGGAGAAAGGAAAAGCCGGCAGTTACCGATACAATATCTCCGAATCCTGCTCCGGCATATAAAAACATTAATTCATATAAACCAATAAAATGGTTGCTACTTATTGGTTCTGCAGTTGGTAGAAGATAGATACTATGGTTTTGTCTGTATTGTCCTTCTCCGGGTTTTATTTCAGTTATTTGGTTAGCAAATACAATAGCATTGCCAACAGCGGTTTTCAATTTTATTCCTTCACCATCTTCCGGGTCATTTACCATTTCTATGACATAGCCGGATACAATATCCCCGTTATTCAAGCGAAGTATGTATTCCTGTTCCCTGTTTGGAAGTATTCCCTTCAGAATATCATTTTCAGAGTATAAATATTCTGATAAAATAATAAGCAAGAAAATTATTAAAAAATAATTTATAATTTTCAAATTTCCTCCGAAAAAATATTTTTCAAAATAAGAAAAAAAGAAATAATAATCTTTTTATTGTTTATTCGATTGATTGAGTGATTTGAGGGCAAGCTGACCACATGCAGCATCAATATCCAGTCCGCTGGAAGTTCGCTGGAAAGACTGAACGCCGTTTTTGAGCAATTCCATTCTGAACCACTGAATTTTACCCTTTGAAGCAGGTTTTAATTCTGCTGAGAATCCTGTAGGATTTGTAAATTCGATAGTATGATATGGAATAAGGTTAATCTTTGTAGGGACTCTCCTTGCAAGTTTTGATAATAATTTTATATCGGAAATAGTATCATTTAATCCTTCGAACAAGATATATTCAAATGTAACAGGAGTTTTTGTCTGCCTGTAATAATATTCAACCGATTCAATTAATTTTTCGAATTTCCATTTTTCGGCAGAAGGCATTAATTTCATTCTTAGCTCCTGGTATGGAGCATGAAGTGAAAGTGCCAGTTTTACAGGCAGTTTATCATCAGCTAACTGAATTATCTTCGGAATAACACCCGAGGTAGATATAGTGATTTTTCTTTTTTTAATTAGTTGAAACTCAGGATTTGTGAGCAATTCGACAGCTCTTTTTACATTATCATAGTTTAATAATGGCTCACCCATTCCCATGAAAACAATGTTCGTTAATTTTGATTTAGTCAGCTTTTCAACTGTCAGAACCTGGTCTATTATTTCTGAGGCTTTGAGATTCCTTTTGAATTTCAATTTACCTGTCGCACAAAAAGTACAATCCAAGGCACATCCTGCCTGGGAAGACACACACAAAGTTTTCCTGTTTCTTTTGGATTCTTCTGTGTACTCGCATGGGATGAGAACAGACTCAATTGAAGAGCCGTCTTTCAATTCAAAAAGATATTTTATAGTTCCATCGGATGAATGTTGTGATTTGGTATTAGCAAATGAAGATATATCAAAATTTTCAGACAAATTAATTCTGAGCGTTTTGGGAATATTAGTTATTTCATCGAAAGATTCAATCCGTTCGACAAATATTTTCAGCATTATTTGTTTTGCCCTGTACTTGGATTCTCCAACAGAAACAAGATATTCCTGGAGTTCCGGTAATGTAAGATTTTTTATATTTTTTTTCAATTTATTTACCTCATTTTTAATCCATTCCGATTGAATGGAATTATGTACAAATAATTTACATAGAACAAAATATCAGATAATAAAATTTATCAGTTTATTTGGAACGAATACAACTTTTTTTATTGTTTTACCATCGATAAAATTTAAAACTTTTTCGTCAGCAAGTGCCAAATTTTGTATTTCATCCTGATTAAGGTCAGTTGGGATGTATAATTTGGCTCTTATCTTGCTTTGCACCTGAACAACAAACTCAATTTGTTTCTTTGCTGCTTTCTCAACTTCATAAACAGGAAAATTTTGCAATACTATAGAATCTTTATACCCAAGAATATGCCAGATTTCTTCGGCGATATGAGGGGCAAAAGGAGAAAGGCATAGAATAAATTTTTCCATTGCTTCTCTCGGTTTGATTTCCGATTTTGTAAATTCATTTACAAAAATCATCATTTGCGAAACTGCAGTGTTAAAATGAAGTTCTTCGATATCCTCACTCACTTTTTTAATTGTGTAATGAAGTATTTGCTCTTGCTCCGGGCTTAATTTTTCATCTTTTACATTCGGAGACAGGTTGCCATTTTCATCAACGAGCATCCTCCAGACCCGGTTGAGGAATCGATTAACACCTTCTATCCCGCTTTTTGACCAGGGTTTAGCATCCTGAAGAGGACCGAGAAACATTTCGAACATTCTAAGTGAATCTGCACCAAATTCATTGACAACATCATCGGGATTAATTACATTACCGAGTGATTTGGACATTTTTCTTCCATCTTCACCAATAATCAAGCCCTGGTGAAATAATTTTTTGAAAGGTTCTGCAGTTGATACAAAACCATGGTCAAAAAGTAATTTATGCCAGAATCTTGCATAAAGAAGGTGAAGAACAGCATGTTCGGCACCACCTACATATAAATCTACTCCATCGGGTTTCATCCAGTAATTTTCTTTATCTTCACTACAGAAAAATTCGGAATTACCCGGGTCAATATACCTGAGATAATACCAGCAGGAACCTGCCCATTGGGGCATGGTATTGGTTTCAAACCTGGCTTTTTTACCGGTTTTATTATCTGTAAAATTAATCCATGAATTTACTTTAGCAAGTGGGGATTCGCCTGTTCCCGAAGGCTGAAAATCAATTACATCGGGGAGTATCAGTGGAAGTTCATCCAATTCAAGATTGCGTTTTGTTCCGTCTTCAAAAAACATTATTGGTATAGGTTCACCCCAGTATCTTTGTCTGGAAAAAAGCCAATCGCGAAGTTTATACTGAATTTTCCTTCTACCTATTTTCTTTGATTCGAGCCAATCAACAGTTTTTTCGAATGCATCATTCGTAGTTAAACCGTTTAATGACAATTCACTATTTGATGAATTAACTCCAATACCGTCATCGGTTAAAGCATTTTCTCCGATATTCCAATCTGAACCATCGGCAGGTGAAACAACCTGGACAATATTTAATCCGAATGCCTTTGCAAATTCGTGGTCTCTTTCGTCATGACCCGGGACAGCCATAATGGCTCCTGTTCCATAGTGGGAAAGAACATAATCGGCAATCCATATAGGAATATCTTTACCTGAAGCAGGATTTACTGCATAAGCACCAGTAAATACACCGGTCTTTTCTTTACTGAGTTCAGTTCTTTCAAGGTCGCTTTTCATCGATGCATTATAAATGTAATCTTCAATTACCTTGATGTTCTCTTTTGAAGTAATACTTTTTACCAGTTCATGTTCAGGTGCAAGAACCATATAGGTGGCACCAAAAACTGTGTCAGGACGTGTTGTAAAAACATTTACATAGTCATCAAATCCTTTGATTTTGAATTTGATTTCAGCACCTTCACTTCTTCCAATCCAATTTTTCTGCATTTCTTTAGTGGAATGAGGCCAGTCAACGAGTTCGAGGTCATCCAAAAGCCGCTGGGCATAAGCGGTAATGCGTATCATCCATTGTCTCATCGGTCTTCGTTCGACTGTATAACCCTTTTCCCTCCATTCGTCAACTTCTTCGTTGGCAAGTACAGTACCAAGCTCCTCACACCAGTTGACAGGAATCATGGCAATGTAAGCAAGTCTCCTGCTGTCAATAAAATCATCAATTTCCTTCTGTGTTTTCAGTTCTGATGGTATCGGAAGTTCGTTTATTTTTCTTGCTCTATTTTGCTTTTCATCGAACCAGGAATTATAAATTTGAAGGAACATCCATTGGGTCCATTTATAATAATCCGGGTCTGTTGTGTTGATTTCCCTCGACCAATCATATCCCAAACCAAGCAAATTCAACTGTTTTTTAAAAACTTCGATGTTTGTATTTGTAGCTTCAACAGGATGTATACCAGTTTGCATGCAATATCTTTCAGTTGGTAATCCGAAAGCATCGAAGCCCATGGGATGGAGAACATTAAAACCTTTCATTCTCTTGTATCTTGCTATGATGTCTGTTGCTGTGTAGCCTTCAGGATGACCTATATGAAGCCCCTGCCCGCTCGGGTAGGGAAACATATCGAGTATGTAATATTTCGGTTTTGAAAAATCATCATCTATTTTATAGATATTATTTTTTTTCCAGAAATCCTGCCATTTTTTTTCTATTTCATTAAAAGGGTATGATGCCATCTTGTAAATTATCAAAACATTAATTTATATAAACTACAAATTTACAAAAAGGTTATGAAAGAATTAATTTTTAAAGTTTTATTAATGTATTAAATGCTTAGGTAAGAATTTTTATAAAATTGTAGCAATTTTTCATTAATTTATAGTTAAATAATTATTTTATTCAATTAAATCCGGGGTTTATATGAAAAATAGAATTTACTTAATCACATTATTATCATTATTTGTAATTATACTTTTTTCATGCGGAAAAGATGAAGCAAAGAAAAGCAAACCGGAAATGACACCTTTGGATTACAATGATGCGATAATTGCGGAGCAAACAAAAATAATAAATACTATGCTTGAATTATCAAATTCATTCAACAATTCCGATGTGAATGTTATGGATGACAAGCTTGAAGGTTTAAACAAGCAAACCTCCAAATCGATTGAGGTACTGGAAAATATGGAACCATACGAAGGAAATAATGAATTGAGAGCGAGTGCATTGGAATTATTTAAATTCTATGAATCGCTTTCCGAAAAAGAATTCGATGAAATGGTTGAAATATTAAAAAAGAAAAATAAAATTACAAATGATGACATAACCAGGATGGGTGAGATTAATAAGAGTATTGTGGAAAGGGAAACCATATTGGATAGAAATTTATCCCAGGCTCAACATTCTTTTGCATTAAAATATAATTTCACTGTAGAAAAGAACAAACTTCAGAATAAAATTGACAGTATGGGAAAATAAGTAAAATTATTATTATTTTTGAAGCGAAGAATTGAGTTAAATTTATTCAATCTTCGCTTTTTTTTATTTTTTAAATAAATGAATAATTATCAGTACAATGAAAACTTTTATAAAATTATTTACGGCTTTTATTTTTATTTCTCTGATTCTAAATTTTCAATCCTGTAATGAAAAGAAGAGTCAAAAAAAAGATTTTCAACAGGCAACGAATATGAAGCCAGTTGAATACAATGATTCGATAATAGGATTCCAGGAAAAAGTAATAAAAAAAGTACTTGATTTTTCTCAGAATTTCCAAATGCTCGACACAGTACAACGACAGGCAAAACTTAATGATATTTTGAATGAAATTGATAATGCTTTAACAATTTTAAAACAACTGCCTCCCTTTTATGGAAATTCAAGATTGAAGGAAGCTGCAATAAAATGGTTTGATTTTTACAAATCTTCATTCGATAACGAATACCGTGAGATTTTAAATATCGCAAAGAAACCCGAAACTGAAATCAGCGAAAATGATATAATGAGAATGGAAGAGTTATCAAAAAGAGTTGCCACAAAGGAACTTGAGATTCATAAGGATTTTGAATCAATTCAACAGGAATTTTATAAGCAGTTTAATATACAGGGCAGGCAAAACGAACTTAATAACGAAATAGAAAAATCAGGCAAGAAATCAGAATGAAATTCAGAGGGTTATCCTTTTAAAAAAAATGGGTAAATTCAATAATTTGGCATAAAAATTAATAACACTCTATATATTAAAGTTAAATCTGGCAAAATAATAAATAATTATTCCGTCAAGTATTTAATTAATACAAAACATGATTATTCACAATCCTTGGAACAGGTATGAGAAAAGCAGTTATACTATTAATATTTATTATATTTAGTAGTTCGGCATATTCTGCAGGGCAGAAATTCAGAAGTGGTATTTTTTTCCATTATACGGTTGGAGAAAGAATTTGGGGACCCAATCATGGTTCGACAAGCATACCGGCAGAAATTAATACTTACAATACCTCCCATGGATTTACCGGTATTGACACCTTTAAATTAACAGGGGAAACATTTCCTGCAGATGAGACAAACAATGAATGGTACCGATGGAGAGAGATATTTGAAAACACAAGGTCAACAGCCGACATAAGACCCTACATCGATGCAAATAAATTCATTATGCTAAAGACTAATTATTTTGCTTCGGATATGTCATCGTGGGGAAGTGCCAGCGACACTGCCGACCCGACAATTAAATCCGTTTATAATTACAAATGGCACTGGAGAAAAATCATAGAAAAAATGAGAGTTAACAGCGACAAATTTTTTGTTATATGGACTAATGCTCCCTTCGCAAGTTGTCCTGATTCACAAGCTTTGCTAGTGCATTATTTTTGCAAATGGGCTAAAGATACTCTTGCAGCAGGAAGAGATACTGAATTCGGGAAATTCCCCATTAACGTTTATGTATTTGATTATTTTCACAAAGTAACAGATGCAAATTCGAATTGGAAATTAAAACTCATCTATCAGTCGAATGATAATCCGAATTACCCCGATTCGGCAGCTACTGCACTTGTAGCACCTGCACTTATTACCGAAAGTTTTAATGCGATTTTGAATTTTGAAAATTATTTCAATCCAGACATGGTAACTGTGCCAGTATTGGTATCGCCTAATGATACTGCAAAAAATGTAATAAAAAATGTTACACTGAGATGGAGAAAAGTTCAGTTTGCCACGAGATATTCAATCCAGATAGCATTAGATACGGGATTTACCTCTATAATTGAATCTGATAATAGTGTATTAGACACATTTTATACGGCAAATAATCTATATTTTGACAGAAAATATTATTGGAGAGTCAAGTGTTTCAATTATGGTGGAAGCACCAACTGGTCTTTATCCAGAAGTTTCACAACAGTGATAGCTCCACCCGGAACACCCGGTTTGGTACAACCCGGAGATGAACAAACGAATACACCTGTCAAATTATATTTTACATGGTCACAGTCAGCACCGGCTGCCGAGAAATACAGGTTCCAGATAGGCAGAAATGTTAATTTTTCGAGCATGGTTCTCGACAGTCAAAATATTACTGCGACGACAATATTAGTATTAAATAAATTAGATTCAACAACAACTTATTATTGGCGGGTTAAAGGAATCAATATAGGAGGAGAGAGTTTGTGGTCCGAAGTGTGGAGTTTTTCCACAGTAGCAGGAATACCTTCTAACTTTACTTTACTGGAACCACAGAATAATACAATCAATGTGAGTTTATCTCCTCAATTCAAATGGAATGAATCTGCCCGGGCAACGAGATATATTTTCCAGTTAGCCAGTGATGATTTGTTCGTTAACCTGGTAAATAACGACAGCACAGTTACTGATACTACTCATACAGTTACACCTGATTTGACAAATGATATTACATATTATTGGCGGGTAAAAGCAATAAATAGTACCGGCGGCAGCTTATGGTCACAGACTTGGGCATTCCATACAATCAAAGCAATTCCTGATGTTCCAGTAATGGTTTATCCGGTTGAGGGGAATATTAATGTACCATTAAAGCCGAAATTTTTATGGAATGAAACACAAAGAGCTGAAAGCTATTCAATACAGGTAGCGCATGACTCTGATTTTACAACTAATATTTATGATAATTCAGTTTTGCAGGATACTTTTTACCTTGGTGAAATTGAATTCCAGAGAGAACAGGTGTATTGGTGGAGATTGAAGGCAAGAAATTTCACAGGTGAAAGTAACTGGACAACGAGTACAAGCTTCACAACTTTGGTGATGCCTCCTGCAGCATCCATTGTTTTATCTCCAAAGATTGGAGACACGGCTGTACCCGTATTGACTAATTTAATCTGGAATACTACACCCGGTGCAGAATCTTACAATGTTCAAATTTCAAATGATTTCAGGTTCCTGATTTTATATGTTAATAAATCCGGAATTACAGATACAACATACACATTGCCGGAACCACTCGATTATTTGAAAGAATATTATTGGAGAGTAAAGGCAAAGAATATTGGCGGTGAAGGTCCTTGGTCTGAATATGCGAATTTCATAACGGAATCATTTACTGCAGTCGACGAGGACATTTCTAATATGAATATTCAAGTGACGCCTGTCCCATTCAGGAATATATTTGAATTGAAAATGAATCTGCCGGCTCCTGATTTTGTTTCAGGGTCATTATACAGCATTAATGGGGAAGAAATTTGTAATTTCATCAGCAAATGGTATGACTCCGGCGAACATAATGTTAATGTAAATTTAGATAAATACACGGGCATACCTGAAAATGGAATTTTAATATGCAAACTCAGGATTGGAAATAAATCGAAAACAATTAAATTAATAAGAAATTAAATTTACATTTTAAAGTTTGTAATTTTGAGCGGAGTGAATTAACACTTCGCTCATTTTTTATTATGAAAGTATTAACAAAATAATGGAAATTAAAAATATTTATAAATTAATAACCGGAAGTTTGATTTTTCTAACAACCATATACAATTCTTTTCCAATACAGAGAATTAATGAAATTTACCTTGATAAAAAAGATGTATTCGATTCTACCCAAAGTGACTGGTTCTTTGCAGCTTCATTAGCCAATTCATTACATGTGATGACTAAAGACTATATTATTGAAGATGAATTATTATTTGATAAAGACGATGAACTCGATTATGATGCCATCTATGAAACGGAAAGAAACTTAAGGGGAATGAGATTATTTACAAAAGTAAAAATTGATGTAGATTCTATTAATGATTACTTATGTAATATTAATATAACAACACAAGAAAGATGGTCTACAAATCCAAGTATTCTATTCGGAACAGGTGGAAATCAGACTAACTGGGGTGGTAAACTCGAAGAACATAATCTAATCGGAACAGGAACAAATATTATGTTTGAAGCCCTTCACCGTTCTGAAAACAAAATAGGCTGGCAGGGAAGAATTGAGTTATTTCAAAGAAGACTGTTCAGAACGGAATTCAGTATGTTCGGAAGTATAATGGCACATAAGTTCAGGACGGAGCAGGATTTAGCTTTTTATAAACCATTCAGGACACTGTCAACAGAGTGGTCATACGGATTTACAGGTAAAAATCACTTCGGAGATGATTTTAAATATATCAACAGTCATTATGAATTGATGGAATTTCATGAAAGAAATTATATGATGTGGCTTTCACGTTCATGGCGGCGGACTGACAGAGTCTTCGCTACTTTCGCACTTGAACTGAATGATGTAAACCGAGGTAAACCTGAGTTCCACAGGGCTTATGATAATTCGGGAAAGATTTATATAGCATTTTCATCCGTTTCTGAAGATTACATTAAAACCAGGAATTTGAATCAATGGCAGGATGAAGACCTTCCTATCGGCGGATGGGGAACAGCAATTCTTGGGAGAACATTTGCGTATAAACCCGGAAGTGAGAGAATGTATTATGTAGCAGGTCAAGGTGAAAAATCTTTTTTATGGAAGGATATATATCTTTTCGGTCAAATTACCGGGGCAAGTGGTTTCATAAACAGTTACGGACTGAATACATACGAAGAATTCATGGGATTGAGTTTTTATAAAATAAACCGAGAAATGATATTAGCTGCAAGAATCAGGCAGCAATCAGTTTGGAATTGGGATGGACTCAGGCAACTCGTTCTCGATAATGATTATGGATTAAGAGGTTATGAGTTAAATAAATTGAACGGCGATAACAGGATAATGGCAAATCTTGAATACAGGTATTTTCCCGATTTCAATATTTGGTTTTTAAAGGTCGGTGGGGCATTGTTCTGGGATATTGGAACTGTTTGCATGCAGGATGTCGATTTGGGGAAAACACAATGGCACAATTCTGCCGGATTCGGGTTGAGATTTCAGAATATGAAAGCAACAGGTGCGACAAGTATTTTCAGGATTGATTTTGCTTTTAATTTTGATGAGAAAAAGTTTGGCAGCATAATATTCACAACAGACCAGTTATTTTCAGTATTCAAAAAACATGAATTCATGCTCCCACAAATTTATGGGACGGAATTTGATTATGAATAGAATCTGTCCTCAGCTATTATGAATAGCTTTTACTTTTAAGTGGTAGAATTAATTAATCGTCCATTCTGATTTACCGGCTAATATTTATTGAGTAAAGACGGTGTAATTATTAGCAACTTGTCCACTATCTGAAGATAGTGGCTTTTCAAATTGATAGTTATAAGATTATGCATTTAACAAAATTAAATTTTCACGGAAAACAAAAGAATGGTAAATTTGTATTCCCTAAACAAAGCGGAAGTGGTGAAACTGGTAGACACGCCATCTTGAGGGGGTGGTGCCTTACGGGTATGGGGGTTCGAGTCCCCCCTTCCGCACTGATAAAGCCGATTTAATGAAATCGGCTTTTTTGTTTTGATTTTAACAGTTTTTTTCTGATTTTGAATAGAGTATTATTTACCAATTTTTACTATTAAAGATTGAGGTTTATAATAAATAAAATTTTAATTATATCAATATTAATATTTTTAATTTTTGCCGGGTGCGACGAAGGTCTTGCTCCTAGAAAAGTAACTGAAAAATCATTTCTGACAGGGACAATTGTTTATGTTGGAGGCATAGATTCATGGCCCAAAGATTCGATGACAGCAGTTCGTGTAGCATCATTCATTAATTATCCATTTACTGATTCACTTGGTATAATAAAGGAAATCTTGAGTGGAAACGCATATTTTACAGTTGAATCATTACCGTTGTTTGTTGATTCAACAAACTTTTCAATTGAGATTACTAATCCACCTGTATTATTAAAATATATTGTAGTAGCCAGGCAACTGGATTCAAATATAGCATCACAGCAGGTTATTGGAGTTTATACCTTAAGCGATGATAAAACCGAACCTTCAACATTGTTGATAGAAGAAGGAAAATCATATAAAATAAAGATTGAAGTGGATTTTAAAAACCTGC
Organism: Ignavibacteriota bacterium; assembly: GCA_016219595.1. GTDB lineage: Bacteria > Bacteroidota > Ignavibacteria > Kapaibacteriales > UBA2268 > XYC2-FULL-35-21. The sequence continues at coordinate 40,310 of JACRLY010000090.1, forward strand.
CTCCTCAACCCGGTGATTCTGCAAAATTCAAATGGAGTGGTAATGGCGGTAAATAAATTATTATATATTCTTATTGTATTATTATTTTCAGGAAGAACAATTTTTGCAGAAAATGATAGGGGGACAATTGCAGGTAGAATTATAGACCAAAACACCAAATCGGTATTACCCGGTGCTACCATAAGATTGGAAGGAACTGCATACGGCTCATTGACGAACAAAAACGGTGAATTTCAAATTAAAAATATCAGGAGAATGAAGTACAATTCAATAATAACTTATGTAGGGTATGAAACAAAAAAGTTATTAATTGATTTGAATAAAGATGATTCTTTGTATGTTACAATTGAACTGCACGAAGAAATAATACATACTTCGGAGGTTGTTGTGTCCGCCAATAAGAGGCTACAATCCGTACAGGATGTACCGATTTCAATGTCGGTTGTTGTCAGTAAAGAACTGGATGAAAGAAATATTATTCATGTTGATGAAGCATTGATATATATCCCCGGAGTAAACCTGGTAAGAGACCAGGTTAGCATACGCGGGTCATCGGGCTTTGCATTGGGATTGGGTTCACGAGTTGCATTTCTAATGGACGGCATGCCTCTTGTTTCAGGTGACCAGGGAGATATAAAATTCGATGCAATACCAATTTTTAATCTCGACAGAATTGAAGTAGTCAAAGGTGCCGGTTCTGCATTGTATGGAACGGGAGCATTGGGTGGAGTAATAAATATAATAACTAAGGAACCTAAAGATATTCCTGAGATTAGATTACAGACTTATGGCGGAATTTATGCAAAGCCGAAATATGGACAATGGAATTATTCTGACAAAACATCTTCATTCGAAGGTTTAAATGCAGGGTATTCGGAAAAGCTTGGTCCTTTCGGTATCATAGTTTCAGGGGGATTGAACAAAGATGAATCATACAGGGATTTTGATGAATCGCATAAATGGAACTTATTTTCAAAAATCAAATATGATATTTCTGAACGTTCTACAGTTAATGTTATCGGGACTTATGCTTATGATAATTTTGAAAACTGGGTCTATTGGAACAGTTTGGACAGTGCATTAATACCACCATCCACTGCAGACAGAAATGTAAGGAATACATCAACGAAATTAACAGTTTCAGGTGAAGGCAGGCATATTTTTAAAAACGGTGACTTTATTATTTTAAGGTCAGGTTTATTCTCAACGGATTTCCATAATAATCTACCAACAGATAGCGCCGAGTATCATTCTTCGCAGGCAAATTCAATTAATTCTGAAATCCAGGTTAGCAATAAAATATTTGAGAATACACTTCTGACTTATGGCTTGAATCATGTCCTTAATAGTGTCAGTGCTAATATTTACGGGAATAAGATTCAGAATATATTGGCAGGATATTTCCAGGGTGAATTGTCGTTCATTAATAATTTGATTTTAACAGCAGGTGCAAGAATTGATTATGAGAAAATAAACGGTGAGGACTCTAACAACTTTGAGTTTTCTCCAAAGCTGGGTTTATCATTTACATCTCCATGGGGTCCAATTTTCAGGACATCGTTTGGCAGGGGTTTCAGAGCCGCTACTGTAGCAGAAAAATATGCATCGCTGAAATACAACGGATTTTCAGTTATACCAAATCCGGAGTTAATTCCGGAAGTCAGCTGGTCTTATGAAGTCGGAGTCAATCAATTATTAAACATAGGAAAAACGCAATTATTTTATGATATATCAATTTTTCAGAATGATTTTTCAAATCTAATCGAACCTAAATTTGATTTGAGCAGCACTAGTGCAATTATATTTAACAATATTACGAAAGCAAGAATACAGGGAATTGAGATTAACGTGAAGACTATGCTATTCAATGCTCTTGGAATAGAGAGCGCTCTTACTTATATGGACCCGGTTGATAAAACTATAAATGATTCTATGAAAATCCCTATTGATACAACATTTAATAAGACGTTGAAATACCGTTCTAAAATACTCTGGTATAACAGGCTGATTATACCATTTGATTTTCTTGAATTCCAGCTTGACCATAGGTATATGAGTATGATAGAAAACATTGATGACAGATTAATACTTTTAATAAAAGACAGTGACAAGCGTGTGCCAGTAAATGTACTTGATGCAAGACTAATTTTAGAACTGTCTAAGTTAACCGATATGCCTTTAACAGTTACATTAAACGCGAAAAATCTACTCAATTATTATTATATCGAGATGGTTGGCAACCTTGCACCTGTAAGGAATTTCAGTTTGCAGGTTGAAGCAATGTGGTGAATAGTGAATAGTGAATAGTGAATAGTGAATAGTGAATAATAGAAGTATATAAATTCTACAAACTTTTAATCCACTTAATCCTACAAAGACAATTATTTTAATATGCAGTTTCTTAGCAAACTTTGCGTGAATTAATCGACTTTTATATGAAAGTAATTATACTAATGGGATAAGTATATTGGCGGATACCGTTATACTACTAATATATAATAGCTACGCGATAAAAAAAGTTAAATGCTATTTTTTCCCTTTTCTATAAATAACAACTGAGACAAATGCAAGTATTGCCAAGCTGATTGTACTTAAAATTACAGCAGAGGTAATTGTCAGGTTATAAGATTGTTCATCAAGCGAGGAAAGGCTCGGGGTGTACATAATCACAACAGCAATGGCATTGTTCAGGAAATGGAGAAGTATTGGTATAATCAAACTTTTTGTACCGTAAGCTATAACTCCGAGATAAATTCCAATAGAAATAAGTGGAATAATATTAATTGGATTGATATGTACAACAGCAAAAATTAATCCTGATATCAAAATAGCCAAATATGGCTTAAGCTCCTCTTCGAGTGAACGCTGATAAAATCCTCTGAATAAGAATTCTTCTGATAAAGCTGGCACAACAGCACCTATAGCCAATGCTTTCAGACAATCGATAATTCCACTGCCTCCTAAAATTTGGGAATATAAATCATTAATTGATTTTTCAGTTGCTTTGTAGATTTCAATAAGAAAATCAGGAATTAATTTTTCCTGTAAAATAAGAAACGTTGTTTCAAAAACATACAATGCAAGTATACCTAAAATTGATAAAAGTAATAATTTCAAATCCGGTTTATATTCAAGTCTGAATAAAGTTTTGAAAGGTAGTGGAGATAAACGTGAGAATATTAACACAGGAATTAACATTAATAATAACTGGGCTAATCCCTGCAAATAACCAAGTAGTTTGCCATATTGATGGGGATAAATTAATTCGATTATTACTCCACTTAGCAGGTAAATTAGAATGATTATAATAAAATATTTATTAGCGAATTTAATATGGGAGAATTTCGGCTTATTAATTTCTGCAGGAATTAACTGATTTGAGTTGAATGTATCCTGCATCTATTATTTTTCTTTCTTTTTAATTACTTCAACCAGCTTATTTGATAAATCATCCTGTCTATATGCGAGTTCCTGAGATAGAAAGTACCTATCAATTTCCTTACCACGGTAATAGAATATCATTAACACGCCGAAAGGGGCGTCATCAATACTGCCGAATAAAGATTTGATAACTTTTCTGTCTTCAGAATTACTTGAAACAAGATAGGTAGGGACGAAATCCTGGGCAATCAGCAATTTGACTTTTTCATCCTGTAACATTTCGGTTCTGAAATTAAATGGATTATAACTTGCATTCAGAAGGAGTAATAGTATTTTATTACTTTTTTCTGATTCGTTATTTGCTGTGTAAAAATCCTGCCAGGAATTAATAATTTTATAAGTGGTATCTTGTATCCAGAAATAAAGGATTTGTTCATTCGCACCTGAAAGCCTCCTTATTTCTTTGCCTTTAGGTGTTAATTCCACGAGAGAAGGAATTCCTTTTATATTGAATTGTTGTTTGGCTATAGAACTGTTTTGTTTATTATCAAGAATAATTCTTGCAAGTATATATTTAGATTTCAATTTATTTTTAAGTGAATCCTTTGAAAAAACATTCCTATCAAGCTGTTTACATTCTTCACTCCAGATTGAATAAAAATTCAGAAGAACAGGTTTATTCTTTTTTGCTGCAACGATAAGCGCATCATCGTAGCTCATCCAGTCTAAAGGCTGTTTCTCAGGAACGAAATAAAGGATGAAAGCGATTACAGTAACAGCAAGAAAAGCCAAGGCAAATATTTTTGAATATATATTATCGTTCTGCTTCATTAATCGAACCCTTTATCAATCTGAATGAATGAAAAATTGTATAATGATATTGAAATGAAACCGAATAATGATGAAAAGCCCCACAAGAGTTTTTCCAAAGGGAAAGATGCATTTGAAGCAACTGATTCAGCTGCTTCCTGAAATCCACCCGGAAAGTAGAAATCCGCAATCAGCATAGCAATATTGCTGTCCCAAAAATAATTATTGACTATTGAAGTAAAAATACTTTTTGAGAGAATCCAGACAATCAGGACAATAACATTGACGAAACCGGGCACCCACTGACTTAATAGAGTACATATTGCTATATATGTCAGGGCTTCACCAAGATAAATTGCATGAATGCTGATAAAACTTAAAAAATTTAATTCAACTTTTACCGGGATGAGAATAGACAATATTGTTACCGGAATTGTTCCAATAATTAACATTAATACAAAAATAGCAAGTGAAGTGGATATTATTTTTGTTAAAAGGAAATCCGCCCTTGTAACCGGTCTGCTCAATATAGTTCTTATCCAGTGATTTTTTATATCATTTGAAATTATTCCGGCACCGAAAATCAGTGAAAGCAATGGTACAAGTATTGAGAATCCCTGGGACAACAATGCCTGGACATTTAACAATTGTATAGGTCCATCTATATTATAAGCACCGACAAAGTATGGAATAAAATTGACAAACAGACTAATAAGTAAAAGTATCGAAGTGATAATAATAACAGCAAGATTCCACATCTTTCTAAATTCCAGGAACAATAATTTTAATGATAATCCTGTCATAGTGAAATCCTTTCATCCCTGAATTTTCTGAATGCTTCTTCAAGAAAACCAGGTTCCATAGTGTGCATATCATAATCACCTGACAGCACACCTTCATTAATAAATAAAACCCTATCGCAGATTTTTTCTACTTCAGTCAAATTGTGGGAACTGAATAAAACAGTAATTCCATCTCTTCTTTTTTCTTCAATGAAGTCTCTTAACTCGAAAACTGAAGGAGGGTCGAGGAATGCAGTAGGTTCATCGAATATGAGTAGTTCAGGCAACCCGAGGAAAGCCTGAATGATTTCAATTTTTTGCCTCATACCCCTTGACAATGATTGAAGGCTTTTCTTATAACTTGATGTCATATGAAAAGCTTCCATGAGATACCTTATATTAGTATCAGCATCTTTAACACCCGACAAATGAGCATTTATTTTCAAGTAAGATTCGACATTGACAGATTTGGCTATAAATTGCATATCTGCCTGAAAACCAAGTTTTTTCCTGACTGATAAATGCAAAGGATGTTCATTAAAAATTTTAACTGTCCCTTTATCCGAATTGAGAAAACCAAGAATAATTTTTAAAAGCGTTGTCTTGCCGGCACCATTGGGTCCGATTAAACCGGTAATTTCATCTTTATTGATGATAGCAGACAAATCCTTCAAAGCATGAGTAGGGTATTTCGATTTTGCTTTGTAGGTTTTTGATATATTATTTAATGATATAGCTACAGGCTTTTCCATTTTCAAGAAAAATAAATATACATTTATTCAAAATACCTATTATTTATAAGTCTTCAAAATTATTTTGAATACAATAAAAAAAGCGTAGCAACCCAGGTTACTACGCTTTAATTGAAATTTTAATCAGAATTAATGAACCAGTCTTACTGTTTCCTGCTTCATTGCACATTCCGGGAAATACAATCCATCAAATCCCTTTGTCTGGTATCCATCCTTTGTTATGTGGACATTATAAGTTGAAGGATGACATAAACCTTCAAATATTACCCAGCCTTCCGCATTGGTTGTTCCTTCTTTTTTCAAATTATCTCCGAGGAATACTTTTACAGTTGCACCTTCGATAGGCAGTTCAGTTGCATTGTCGATAACTTTTAATTTGAAAACTGCTGTACAGCATGTGTCTGCAGAATTGTGCTGAAGTTCCTTTACAACTTCTTTAGTTTGATTGCAGCCGAGTTCAATTTCGAATTCGGAATGCTGGTAACCTTCTTTAATGATATCCATTACATAATTGCCTTCGCAGAGTTCAAAGAATTTAGCAACTCCGTTTTCAACTGTTTTTGTACCAATCAATTGACCATTTTTCCAGATTTTCACAGTTGCGCCATTTAATGGATCCTGTGTGTCTTTATCCTTAGGGAAAACATGAAATTGTCCCTGGCAACATGAATCCTGTCCTTGTTCCCTTTGCAGAAGCCTTGTTTCTTCAAATACATGGTTACAAGTCATTGTAATATCAAATTCATCTCCAACGTAATGGTCTTTTGAAATTGTTAAGTGGTATGTTCCTTCGCATAGTTCAACAAACTTTGCAAAACCACCATCAACGGTCTTTTGATAAAGAAGAGTGCCATTATGCCATAGTTTTACAATAGCCCCATTCAATGGCTCATTGTTATCTTTGTCCTTAGGCATAATTTTTATAATACCTCTGCAGCATGTATCTCTCATCACAAGTAATTTGTTGAAATGAACTGTGTCATCACATCCCATTTGGAAAGCGAAATTACCTTCTTTGTAATAATCATTACCATAAGATATCTTGTATTCTCCTTCACAAATAAATCTGAAAATGACAGTACCATCTTCGTTTGTTTTATATAAACTTAACTTCTGGTTGCCTTTCCATAAACTGACAGATAGATTATTAATAGGCAGACCTGTTGCTGAATCCTTGGCATTGAAATAAATAGTTCCGTTGCAGCAGGAATCATGTTCACTTTCTAAAAATTTTGTAAATTCTTTAATTTCATTTCCTGAGATTTCGACTACAAATTCATTATGTGAGTAACCATCTTTTGTGATATCAAAAACATATCTTCCTGCGCAAAGTTCATTAAATAAAACGAAACCGTTTTCTACTGTTTTTTGACCTTTGAAATCATCACCCTTCCACATTTTTACTGTAGCTCCATTTAGGGGCTGTTCGTTTTTCTTATCCTTAACATAAATTTTAATCTGACTTTGGCAAGGTTCAGTATGTGGAACCATTTTTCTTTCAAATCGCATAGTATCGTTGCAATTCATTTTGAAAGAAAATTCAGGTGTGAGCCAGCCTTCTTTATGGATAGAAACTCCGTATTCAGCTTCACATATTTCCCTGAAAATAACTTTACCATCTTCATTTGTTTTATACTCCGAAATCTTTTGGTCGCCTTTCCATAATCTGACTATTACCTGCGGTAATGGAGTATTCATAGCAGAATCGATAACTGTTATCTCGATTACACCCCGGCAGCATGAATCGAGACTTGCTTTGCTTTGCATCTGCTTGGTAATTTCTTTTGTTTCATTACAGCCGATTTCTGCGGCGAATTCGATATGTTGATAACCCTCAAAAAATATGTCCAAACCGTATGCACCTTCACAAAGTACAGTAAATTCGGCTACACCGTTTTCGGATTTCTTTTCTGCCATCACCTGGCCTTCTTTCCAGAGTTTGACTAAAGCACCATTCAAGGGCTGTCCGTCTGATTTGTCAGTCGGGTATATTTTCAATATTCCATGGCAGCATGAATCATCGGTTGGCTTCAGGTATCTTGGCAAATCGAGAGTGTCATCACAATCCATGTGTAATTCGAATACCTGCTCGTAGTATTTATACTTATTTAATATCAGCCTGTAATCACCTTCACAAATTCCGCGGAATTTTACCATTCCAACATCATTTGTCTTATATTCACTTAGTTTGTGGTCGCCTTTCCATAGTCTTACAGTAGCTTCATTGACAGGTTGCTGAGTAGCAGAATCAAGGACTGTCAAATTAATTACACCATTACAGCAACTATCATTTTCATCATGTCCCAACAGGAAATATGAAAAATCAAGCGTATCACAATCATTTAGTTCAAATTCTTTTTCTATTACTTTGAAACCTTCTTTTGCTAACCTGAGCCAATAATTTCCAGGACATACATGTTCAAATACAAGAATTCCCTGGTCATTTGTGTATGCTTTCCTTATTAATTTATCACCCCGGTTGAGTCTTACTTCGACACCTCCCAATGAGGAACTGTCAAGATGTTTGAAAGTGCGAATAGTAACCTGCCCGCAGCAACTATCATCGTGTAATAACCTGATAGGAACATCTTTCCTGTCATGATTGCCGACAAAACCCGATGCCTTTGCCTGCATGGTTTTGAAATCTTCATGCGATATTTTCAAATCAATTTTACTAATATCATCCGGCATGTTGTTCAACTGGAATTTTCCATCTTCATCAGTAGTATCAGAAGAAAGTAAATCCTGGATTGCCGCACCATTATTAATTGCCTCGACAATTGCATTCGGCACACCATTATCCTGCTCGTCTTTTATGACTCCTGCGATTACATTAGTGTCATTCGGATTTGTGTTATTATCTTTTGTGCAGGCAAGGATGAATACAAATGATAAGAATAAAATCGGTAAAAGTATACGTGGTAAACTTTTAAGTTTAGACATAAGGACCCTCAACATTTATTATTAAATATAAAGATAATTCACCTCTAACAAAGAAGAATAACACAATAAATTATAAAAGGTTGCAGAAATAATTAAATTTTTTTTAATTTAATTTTAACTATTTATTTATTAATAACTTACTGATATTATTATTAATTCCGATGAAATATAAACCATTGACTAAATCATTAACCGGGATATGAATTTCCGTATTTCCGCCCAAAATGTTATTGTTATAAATCTTTTGCCCGTATAAATTATATAATGTTATAATATCTATTTTTTCTGATGATTTTGAATTAATTATTAATTCATCTTTGATTTGGTAAACAGCAAAATCGTTCAATATATTTCCATTTTCATATACATTTTCCACCAATGGAATAAAATCAACAGAATTACCGGTATAATTTGGAATTGCCAGTTCATTCTTCGCAGAATTAAAATAAATATCACTTGGTGCACTGAAACCACTTCTGAATTCTGTTAAATTATTTATATCATTCATACTGCATTTAAGAATTTTCCCAATACCTTCCGATATCATCATATCTCCCCAGCATGCAACATAAAGATTGCCATCATTATCTTTCGTAATACCATCAAAATATTTGTAATTGTTAAAATCATATCTTGCCTCCTCAGACCAGGATACTAAATCAAATACAATAATTTGAGCTTCTTCCCAATAATTTGTCATATATAATTTATTATTATCGTAAATAATACACTCCGGCTTTTCAATTTGCTGTAATGTATATGGTAAAAGGGATTTATCGGAAATATTATAAATAAACGAGAATAAATTTGAGATTGAAAAGAACATAATCATTGCAATGAGTATCTTACCTGCATTTTTCATATTAATCTTCCTAAAATAATTTATAAAATACTTTGTCATTTTCATAGCAGTATAAATATTTAGTTTACTTAATTAATTTTTGCTATGTAACAAAGTATAAAAATGGAAATTTTTCCACAGAAAACAAAATGGAATGTTGAAAACATGTTTAGATGTTAATAATTAATAAGGTTCTAATGTTATGATTAATTATTACTTTTGAATCCCAATTTTTTTAAGATTTTCATTATTTAATCAAGGAACACAAATGAGTGGCTCATACATAAATGAATTCGATAATGTTTATCCTTATGCCAAGAAGTTTGCCGGTGGAAGGGAAAAATCTCAGAAAATAGATTTCGAATCGTTTGGTTCGAAAGTACCTCCTCATTCCCCTGAAGCGGAGATGGCTGTAATCGGTTCGATGATGCTCGAGCAATCATCAATAGCAAAGGTGATTGAAATACTCGAAATTGAAAGTTTTTACAGCGAAGCAAACCGTAAGATATATGATGCGATACTCGGCATGTTCAATAAGAAAATCGATGTAGATATAATAACTTTATCGGAGGAGCTTGTTGCCCGCAAACAGCTCGAAGAAATCGGGGGAACAGCCTATTTATCTGATATAAACCGTAAGACTCCGACTGCTGCAAACGTAGAGCATTATGCAATGATAGTCCAGGAGAAATATTTAAAAAGAGCACTGATTTCCACAGCTGGAAAAATTCTTTCGAGTGCTTATGATGAATCAACCGATGCACTTGAAGAAATAGACCAGGCGGAAAGTGAAGTATTCAAATTGTCCGACAAAAGATTTCACAAAGGATATGTGAAAATTAAGCCGATTATTTATGACGCTTTCAAATTAATTTATCATTATAGCAGGAAGACCTTCAATGGGTAAAACCGCCCTGGCTATGTCGATGGCGAGGAACATGGCAGTGGAATACAAAAGAAAAGTGGGATTCTTTTCCATAGAAATGGACGCACAGCAATTGGCTCTTCGTCTGCTTGCCGCCGAAGCAAAGGTTAATGCCAATGACATAAGAATCGGCAAAGTTACTGTCGACTCACTTCATAAAATTGTTAAAGTGATGAGCAAAATCAGCGATGCACCTATTATTATCGACGACAGTGCATCTTTGACGATTATGGAGCTTCGTGCCAAGTGCCGTAGGATGATTGCCGAGTATGGGGTTGACATCGTAATGGTTGACTACCTTCAGCTAATCAGGTCGCCGAAAGCGGAAAGCCGCGAACGTGAAATTTCGATTATCTCGCAGACACTGAAGCAAATGGCAAAGGAATTGAAAATTCCTGTTGTTGCTCTTGCACAGCTAAACCGTTCGAGTGAGAAAAGGGAAGACAAACGCCCGATGCTGTCCGACCTTCGTGAATCGGGAAGTATCGAGCAGGACGCTGACGTTGTGATGTTTGTACATCGTCCTGAATACTACAAAATAAAAACTTACGAGGACAACACACCAACGGAAGGCACAGCCGAAGCCATAATCGGCAAGCACAGGAATGGTCCAGTCGGGGTAGCACGTCTTGCATTTGTAAAGGAGTATGCAAGGTTCGAAACGCTTGCCTTCGAGTACCAGGACATACCCGAAGACCTTGTCAAATTCGATGCCGACGAAGAGGAAGAAGAGCCGGTGTTTTAATAAATTTATAAGGTAATTTGCTAATGATAAATTCAATTATGAATTATTCGTCAGCTTCATTATTCCCTTGCATTAAACTTGTATGATCTGATAAACTATTTAACAACCATTTATTGTCAATCAAAAGAAAGTCTATAAATAGTTTTTTACCATTATCGCTTAATAATTTGATATGATGAAATAAAATTTCCTCTTTTTTGTTTCTAATTCTATATGATTTATTGTCAAAACATACGTGATAGCCAGATTTAAAGTATTTTATGGTAAATATCCATAAAGCGGAAATATCCATATATTTACTTCTAAAATTACAAAAATGCGGAGTTACCAAGTCAAAGTTCCTGCACAATTCTAAAAATATTTCTCGATTTTGAATAATATCATGAATTAATTCAAAGCATTTAAAATAATCATAATTTTCTAAATTGTAATAAAATACTCCATCCTTAGTACAGATTGTAATATCAGAAAAAAATGGGTAATCGATTACTTTATTTGTTATAAAATAAATTTCCTGAATGAAATTATTTGCATTAAATTCGTTATAATCTATCCATTCATTGCTATCTAATATAGCAAGACCTTTTTTTGTTCCGATAAAAATTCTATTTGTTTTATCACATGAAAGACAAGTAATCCAGTTATCAGGAAGTTTTGAATTGTCTTTATTATAACAAATCCATTCATTATCAAAATAAACCATTAATCCTTTTTTAGAACCGATATATATTTTTCCAGAAGAATCGATTAACATACAAGTTGTTTCTGATAATATATTACAATCTTTCTCTTCATAAAAATCCCAATCTGAACCATCAAATTTCATTAAACAATATGGTGTTACAGCCCACAGAATATTTTTATTATCAATTGCAATATCTAAGATTGAATCCGAAGGAAAATCACAATTAGATTTGTTATAAATTGTCCAATTACTATCATTATACATTGCAATTCCAGATGTAGTACCAAACCATTTTTGTTTTTTTGAATCAATTTCTATTGATGTAACATTATTATCAGGAATTGGGGAATTAATTGTATTTAATATTTTATTCTTAATTTTCAAATCGACATATATACCGTTCTTTGTAGTTGCCCAAATATATCCTGAAGAATCCTTTTTAATGTCGGTAATATCTTCTATAGTTATTTCAGTGCATTTTTCAGGTTCGGTCCTGGTGCCTTTATATTTTGTTTTTCTAACTAATATATTCTTTTCAGATCCGAGCCAGATTCGTGAATAATTGTCAAATTCTACTGCTTTGATAGGGCTCTCAAATTCAGGTAAGCCAATTTCCTGTTTAGAAAAATAGATATTCAAATTCTTCGAATAATTTATATTCAGAGAGAAAATGAAAAATAATATGTATATTATTTTATTCATTATTACTTAACTTATGGAAATTTTTCCAAATATTCAATTTCCCCAATATTTCTTTCTTAGACGCAAAAATTTTCCGCAAATATTTTTATTATTTAGCACTTAATTTTTTGGTAAAGTGGATTTTTCCTATTAATTTTGAAGTTTGTATAAAACATAATTATAAATTCATTAGGAATTATCCTCAATTATGATATTTATATGTGTGTTTGTTCTTTTGGTGTATGAATAGCCACTATCTTTAGATAGTGGTGGGAATATCCCGGATAATTATGACTTTAGTCATTTATATAAGGGGATAAATCCAATAAGGTGGATGGCTATTAAACCACGACTTAAAAGTCGTAGCTATTCAGGATAAGGTGTCAGGAGTAACTCCTGACACGGTATAAATTAAAATTGAGAGTCGGGTGTAATCCCGGATAGAGTTTGAAAATAATTATTAAAGTTTAAAAATGTTTGAAAGTTTAACAGAGAAACTTGAATTAGCCCTTAAGCGTTTTCGCGGTCAGGCAACTATAACCGAAGATAATATAGAGGAAGCAATGCGTGAGATACGCCGTGCTTTGCTCGAAGCAGATGTTAACCTGAACGTAGCCCGTCAGTTTGTCGAAAATGTGAAGACAAAGGCAATCGGTACTGAAGTGAAAGGTACACTTTTGCCCGAGCAGGTGATTGTGAAGTTAGTCCACGGAGAGCTTGTCGAAATTATGGGCAATAAGAGGGCAGACTTAGTGTTCTCTCCTCATCCCCCGACAGTGGTGCTGGTGGCAGGATTGCAGGGTTCGGGTAAAACTACATTTTGCGCAAAGCTGGCGAAGTCACTGAGGAAAAAAGGCAGGCAACCCTTGCTTGTTTCCTGTGACGTTCACCGTCCCGCAGCTATTGACCAGTTGAAACAGCTTGGTCAGTCGGCGGGATTGCCTGTTTTTGCTTTTGACAGCACTAATCCTATTAAAATAGCAACAGAGGCAATAAATTATTCCAAGCGATTCGCAAGAGACACGGTCATCATAGACACGGCAGGACGACTGACTATTGATGAAGAGATGATGAAAGAGGTTGTCGAAATCTCAGAGGCGGTGAAACCGACAGAAACACTGTTTGTGTGCGATGCAATGATAGGACAGGATGCCGTTACGACAGCGAAGGCATTTCACGAGAGATTGAATCTTACAGGTGTAATCCTCACAAAGCTTGACGGCGACACAAGAGGTGGTGCGGCATTGTCCGTGCTGTCAGTAGTCGGCAAGCCGATTAAGTATGTCGGAATAGGTGAAAAACTTGATGCGCTGGAGCCGTTCCATCCCGAAAGAATTGCATCGAGAATACTTGGAATGGGTGATATTCTCACTCTTGTCGAGAAAGCCGAGTTGGAAGTTGACGAAAAGAAAGCAAAACAGCTCGAGGAAAAATTAAGGAAGAATCAATTTACATTCGATGATTTCCTCGACCAAATGAGAACGATAAAGAAGATGGGGTCCATTCGTGATTTGCTGGGCATGCTTCCCGGTATGGATAAAGCCCTGAAGGGTGTGAATGTGGATGAAAAGAATTTTTCGAAGGTGGAAGCAATAGTCCTTTCGATGACAAAATTGGAGAGGAATAATCCTAAAATACTGAATGGTTCCCGCCGAAAAAGAATTGCTGACGGAAGTGGAAACACGATACAGGAAGTAAACAGGCTGCTGAAACAATTCGAGGAAATGAATAAAATGATGAAAAACTTTGCACGGGGAAATAAGATGAAAATGCTTCAAAACCTCGGAATGCCGAAGGGATTTAACAGGTGATGAAATTTGTGTGTTCATATTTCGGGATACATGATAAGTCTGATGCAGAAACAAAGTCAATAATATTTACGAACAAGGATTAACGATTTTAGATTTAAGAAGAAATGAACCGGTTTTAAATAAGTAAGTTTATGAATAAAAATGAACTTGAAGAACGATTAATAAATTTTTCTGTATTGATAATCGAGATTACTAAAACGATGCCAGATACAAAAGCCGGAGCATATTTAGCAGGACAATTATTGCGTTCGGGGACATCACCTGCATTAAATTATGGCGAGGCACAAAGTGGAGAATCAAGAAGAGATTTTATACATAAAATAAAAATTGTGTTGAAAGAACTAAGAGAAAGTTATACTTGTTTGAAAATTATTTATCAAGCAAAACTTTATAAAAAAGAAGAACAAATTAATAGTGCTTTAAATGAATGTAATGAATTAATAGCAATCTTTGTTAAAAGTGTTGAAACTGCTATGAAAAATGAGCAAAACAAAGGTGAAAGAACATAAATTAAAAATCAATAATCCTTGTTCTTAAATCAATTTTGAAAATATAAGAATTGGGATATAATAATAATTAAGTAAAGAAAATTCGAAAGTAATATTTTTAATAATAATTAGGGAAAAAAATGGTAAAATTAAGATTGAGAAGGAAAGGGCGTGTCCATCACCCTGTTTATGACATTGTCGCTATCGACGAAAGAGCAAAACGCGATGGTGCTTTTATCGAAAGATTGGGCTATTATGACCCACATCACCAGCCATCAGTGATTTCGCTTGACACTGACAGATGTTTGTATTGGCTGAATGTAGGAGCGCAACCCACAAACCTCGTGAGAAACCTTCTAAGTTATGAAGGTATACTGCTTAGAAAATATATGGCTTTGAAAGGCAACAACCAGGTTGAAATAGAGGAAGCCGTTAAACTTCACAGAGAAGTAGCAAAAGCAAGGTATTTCAGAAGAAAAGATTTGCGTAAAAAGAAAATAAGCGATAAAGAAGAAGCTGCTGAAGCTGCAAAGAAAGAAGCCGAGAAAAAAGCAGAAGCACCGGCTGAACCGGAAGTGAAAGCTGAACCAGCAGAGTAAAATAATATATTATGAATAGCCACTATCTCTGGATAGTGTGTGATAATATCATAACAAAGGACTTCAATCACTTATGTGATAAACGGATAAATAAAATAAGATTAAAATTGATTTTATAAAGATGTACGATTTCGAATTTAAAACGTTTGAAGAGATGACACCTGACGATTATTCGAGGGTTGGATTTATGTCAGGTTTGGAGGTTCACCAACAATTATTAACCGAAAAAAAGCTGTTTTGCAGATGTCCTGCCGGATTATACAGCAATCATTATGATGCAGAAATATTAAGGCACATGAGACCTACATTATCCGAATTAGGAGAATATGACGGCACAGCTTTAATGGAATTTAAGACTAAAAAAGATATTATTTACAGGATACATCATGATACTGTCTGTACTTATGAAATGGATGATACGCCTCCTTTTCAAATTAATGACCAGGCTCTCGATATAGCGCTCGAAATAGCAATGCTGACGAATGCAAAAATTGTAGATGAGATGCATATAGCAAGGAAACAGTATCTCGACGGCAGCATTCCAACCGGATTCCAGAGAACAGCTATAGTTTCGGTAGGAGGTTCAATTCCATACAAAGACAGGGAAATCAGATTGATTCAGATGTCGATAGAGGAAGATTCCTGCCGTGAAGCGAGTGATATAGGACATAAGAGGACATACATAGCCGACAGACTCGGTATGCCTCTGATAGAGACTGTAACATACCCGGATATGAAAACTCCTACAGAAGTTGCAGAAGTTAATGATATAATCAGGCGTCTGTCAAGATGTACCGGGAAAGTCAGAACCGGCGTAGGTGCAGGCAGGGAAGACGTTAATGTAAGCGTTACCGGCGGCACCAGAATTGAAATCAAGGGAGTTCCGAGCATTAAAAGGATACCGTTGCTGACTTACAATGAGGCTATGAGACAGTGGAACCTTCTGAGAATAAGGGAAGAACTTCACAGGAGAGGCATCACACAGGATAAGTTTGAATACAGGATTGATGATATTACAAAACTTTTGAGAAAGACATATTATCAGCCAATCAGCAAGGCAATTGAAGAAGGTCTGTTTGTAAAATGCGTAACATTAAGAGGCTTCAAAGGAATATTAACATGGAAAACCCAGACAGATACTTTCTTCTCCAAAGAAATCTCTGACAGGGTAAGAGTTATAGCATGCCTGACAAGTTTGCCGAATATAATAAATTCGGACAGCCAGGAAAACACTTTATCCACTTCAGCAGGATTGAAAATCCGCAAAACAGTTGGTGCTTCTGAAGAAGATACACTCGTTATTGTTTGGGGAAATCAATCTGATTCTGAAATGGGAGCAAATGAGGTGGTAATCAGGGCAAGAGAAGCAACCATAGGCGTACCTTCGGAAACAAGACAGGCACTTCGTGACGGTACTACGGGTTTCGAAAGAATCCTGCCTGGACCGGACAGGATGTATCCCGATACGGATTTGCCTCCAAAAAAGATAACAAAAGAAAGACTCGATTCGATTAGTTTAAATACTGTAAAACCATATTGGGTATATGAAAAATGGTTTGATGAAATTAGAGTACCAAAAGATTTAAGAAGAGATTTGGCGGGCTCAAAATTTATCAGATTTTTTGAAACATGTGTCAAAGAATTGAAAATTGAACCAAAGTTTGCCGGAATAGTATTGATTCAATATCCGAAGAGATTGAAAAGAAAAAAATTGGATATAGACTTATTGACAGAAAATGATTTCAGGAAAGTATTTGAATTATACAGTGAAAATAAAATCGTCAAAGATTCGATTTTTTCACTTCTGGAAAAAATTATTAAAAATGGCGGTTACTCTGATGAATTGATAACTGAACCATGCTCTGGGAAAGCATTAGAGGATATTTACAAATCGGTTAAAGAAGAATTAAAAAGCACTAAAATTATAAAAGAAGAAAAAAGAGAAAAGATTATTATGGGAATGATGATGTATCATTTGCGCTCAAAGGTTAATGGAAGTGAAGTTTATGAATATGTCAAATCCCGGAATTTTGGAAAGTAAAATGGAAGATAAAGAACTATACAAAGGTTATAAAGGACAATCATTAGAAACATTGAAGAAATTCAAGGCAATGATTTGGTGTGATGTTGAAGTGATTACATCGGATGGTGATTTTATTGGGATTATTTTACCCCGTTCCGAAACTGCTGATGCAAATCATATAGTATTGAAGTTGAGGTCGGGTTATAATATCGGGCTTGCTGCAAATAAAGTAAATAATATAAAAATCAACGGCAGAAAAGAAATCCAGTATAAGATACCCGAAAAGGAATTTCCTTACTCTCCCAAAAAACCCAGGGTAAAACTTTTCGGTACCGGCGGGACAATAGCCAGCCGTCTTGATTACAGGACAGGTGCTGTTATTCCGGCATTTTCACCGGGTGAACTCTATGGTTCTGTGCCGGAGCTTGCAGATATTTGCAATCTTGAAACCGAAAAACTATACGGTGTATTCAGTGAAAATATGGGTCCCGAACAATGGAAAGGATTAGCTGAAGCAATTGGAAAAGAGATTGAAAAAGGAGTGCAGGGAATAGTTATCGGGCATGGTACAGATACGATGCACCATACCGCTGCAATTCTTTCTTTCATGGTACAAAACTCCCCGGTTCCAATTGTTATGGTTGGTTCACAGCGTTCAAGCGACAGGCCTTCTTCGGATGCTGCACTGAATCTTATGCACAGCGTTAAAACTGCCGCTGAGAGCGATATTGCAGAAGTTATGGTTTGTATGTTCGGACCTACATCTGATAGCTATGGCTTGCTTCACCAGGGGACAAGATTGAGAAAGATGCATTCGAGTTACCGTTCCACTTTCAGGACAATCGGCGATATTCCTATTGCAATGGTTGACCGTCAAAAAATTACCCCATTAAGAAAAGATTACAGCAAAAGAAGAAACGACAAAAATGTAATAATAAATACGGCTTTTGAAGAAAGAGTTTCTATAGTTTATTATTATCCAAATATGAAACCGGATATTATTGATTCACTCATTGATAATGGATACAAAGGTATCATTATAGCAGGTACTGGACTGGGGCATGTAAACAAGCCGCTTTATCCTTCTTTGCAGAGAGCCAAGGATAATAATATTGCAGTATATATGACAGTACAGACTTTGTGGGGATATGTTCAGATGTACGTTTACGACACAGGCAGAGACATGATGGAACTCGGTGTTGTGCCAACTGCTAACATGCTTCCCGAAGTTGCTTATATGAAACTATGCTGGGCTTTAGGTCAATCAAATGACTTAGAGGAAGTGAAGCGAATTATGTTAACTCCGATTTCACATGATATAACCGAGAGAGAACCAAGCAACGGCTACCTGATTTATCAAGGTGGTATTCCTGAGGTAGAAGAATTTATTTCTAAGTATAGGAAATAGGATTTATAAATAATTTTCAATTACCTGAATTGCTTCTTCCAAGCTTCTACCAAAGCTGATTATTCCTTCGGGATGTCCTCCCATAACGAGAATATTTTTATTAATAATATCAGATGTTTCAAATAATTTTATTATTTCCTGAGCCAATTCAGGTGTTCCGTATTCGGCATAATCAGGTGTTGTCGGAACTTTGTTTTTTAGTTTCTCCCATAAATTCAAATTGTGAATATGTATGACTGCATTCGCTTCTTTACAAACAGAATAAATTGCAGCATGTGTCAGTGATTCTGATGATGCTTTAACAGGTCCTTTACATTGAATTAAGTTCTTTTCTATGTCGAATGATGTAACAAGAGTGAAATCTTTTTCATCTGCTTTCTCGTTGATACTTGTCTGTGAACCGCTGATGATAAATTGATTATCTTTATAACGAATGCTTAAATTACCAAAACCAATACCATCATTATCTGCACCAATAAAATTTATTGAAAACAAATGATTTCTCCAATGAATAATATCATTAAGAATGTTTAGTGGTAAAGGTTTATCTTTATTCCAATGGCATCTGAATTTTATTACACCTTCCTTCATATTATCACTTTTTTATTTTGTCCGGAAATAATTCAGCTATACATTCTTTAGTTGCTTTGCATATTCCTCTTTCTGTGATTAATCCTGTAACAAGATTTGCAGGAGTTACATCAAACGCATAATTGAGAGCAGGACTTTGTTCAGGAGGCACTAAAATACTAACAACTTCATTATTGTATAATCCATCAACAAATATGACTTCATCAGGATTACGTTCTTCAATCGGAATGTCCTCACCGGTTTCAATTTCCCAGTCAATTGTTGAAGAAGGGAGAGCAACATAAAAAGGAATATTATTATCATAAGCCGAAAGTGCCTTCAAATATGTACCGATTTTATTTGCAACATCACCATTTGGAGCAGTTCTGTCACTTCCTACAATGACAAGGTCAACCATACCTTTTTGCATTATATGACCTCCTGCATTATCAACGATGACGGTATGGGGAATGCCTTGTTCAGCAAGTTCCCATGCAGTTAATTTTGCCCCCTGGTTTCTCGGTCTCGTTTCATCAACCCAAACATGGAGCTTGATTCCTTTTTCGTGAGCCACATAAATCGGAGCTAATGCAGTTCCGTAATCCACAGTTGCCAGCCAACCGGCGTTGCAATGAGTCAATATATTCACTTGTTCAGGGGATTTTGAATTTGAAATATCGTTTATAATTTTAAAACCATGTTCTCCGATTGTTCTGCAATCAGCTACATCTTTATCTGCCATGTCCTGAGTTTTTGTTTGTAATATTTGAATTATATTATCAATATTATCATTATTATTAATTGATGATAAAATTTCATCAATCGCCCAGAAAAGATTTTTTGCTGTTGGTCTTGTAGATTTTAACTTATCAGCAGATTCAAAAATGAAATTAATTCCTAATCCGTTTCTTTTTTTTTCTTTTTTAGATAAATAAACTCCATAAGCCGCAGTAATTCCAATTAATGGTGCACCCCGAACGTGCATTTCCCTGATTGAATCAACAATTCCATCAACTGTCGTTAGATTTTCAATGATGAATTTATGTGGAAGCCATCTCTGGTCAATAATTTGAATTGTTCCGGGATTATTTTCATCTTCCCAAATGGTTCTGTAATATTTTTTTCCAACTTTCATAATCTGATATAATTTTCAATTTTCAATTTTTCAATTTCCAATTAAATATTTAATATCTAAATTTTAAATATTTTACAACATAATGAATTTTTTTAAAATAAATTTTCTGAAATAAAAAGTATATTTTTTAAATTTTTGTCATTTATAATTCAATAAATATTAAAAATTATAAATTAGAAATTCAGAACATCTGTGGAAAATTATATTCAGCAATAAAATCCAACATTATACGGATTATATAAAAATTATTAAAAATAGCAGTTGTAACTTATCGAATTTTTGTAACTTTTTTAAATATTCAACACTCTTATATATTGAAGGAGTGTGATTCACAGGAATTTTTTTCTTAAAAAATCGGAGAAAATATGAAAAAGCTTCTTTTTTGCCTTGCAATAATCATTGCATCAATAACTTATTCTATTTCACAGAATACACAGCCAATTGAAAAAGGGGAGGATAAGACACTTTCTCCATTCTTCTTTGTGCAAAGTGGGGATTCAACTGTCGAGCAGTTGCCTTTATATTCAACGTCAGCAGAGGTTAATATTGCAGGCGTTATAGCTGATGTGAAGGTGAAACAGGTCTATAAAAACACGGGCAAGAAACCAATCGAAGCGATTTATATTTTTCCTGCATCGACAAGAGCTGCAGTCTATGGTATGACTATGACAATCGGCGACCGTGTTCTTGTCGCCGAAATACAGAAGAAAGAAGAAGCCAGAAAGACATATGAGAAGGCATTGAAAGAAGGAAAAAGTGCTTCTTTGTTAGAACAGCAAAGGCCAAATGTATTCCAGATGAATGTTGGGAATATTATGCCAGGCGATACGATTATCGTTGAATTGAAATATACTGAATTGCTAATACCAACTGATGGAATTTACGAATTTGTTTATCCTTCGGTAGTTGGTCCAAGATATTCAAATAAATCAGCCGATTCCGCAAAACCCGGTGACAGGTTTGTAGAAACACCTTATACACATGAAGGAGAAAAGCCAACTTACCTGTTCGATGTCAAAGTGAATATTGCATCTGCTGTACCTTTGGAAGATGTTGAGTGTAAAACTCATAGAGTGAACATAGAAAAAATCAGTGATGTACAGGAATATATTACACTTGGTCCCTCTGAAAAATTCAGTGGGAACAGGGATTATATATTGAAATACAGATTGACCGGAAATAAAATACAATCCGGGTTACTTTTATCTGAAAATGACAAAGAGAATTTCTTTTTGTTAATGCTTCAGCCGCCAAAAAGAGTTGAACCCAAGCAAATACCACCTAGGGAATTTATTTTTGTTGTCGATGTTTCAGGTTCTATGCACGGAAAACCACTCGATATATCAAAAGATATGATGAAAAAACTTTTAAATAATTTGAAACAGGGAGAAAAATTTAATGTCCTATTGTTTTCCGGTGGCTCAGAAGTTTTATCAGAAAATTCAATAGATGTATCACCTAAGAATATAAATAGAGCCTTTGATTTTATTAATAAACAGAATGGTTATGGAGGTACAGAATTACTCCCGGCTTTGAAAAGAGTTTTTGATTTGCCGAAAGAACCTGGAAAATCGAGAACAATTGTTATCTTAACTGACGGCTATGTAACAAAATATGAAAATTCTGATGCAGTAGCAGAAAAATTCAGGAAGTATATAGAATCGCCTGTAATGACAGATATTAAAATCGAGTACGACGGATTTATGACTTATGATGTAGAGCCGATGTCTATTCCCGATGTTCTTGCGGAAAGACCTATACTCGTATATGGTAAATGGCAGGGACAACCTTCAGGTAATATAATCGTATCAGGTGTTTCAGGTGATATGAAATATAAAGTAGAAATCGGCGTTCAGAAATTCAGTACTATGACACAAGGGGGAGCTTTAAAGTACCTATGGGCGAGAAATAAAATTGCTATAATTTCCGATTACAATTCTATTCGAAATAAAGAAGAAAGAAAGGATGAAATCACGGGCTTGGGATTGAAATATAATCTGTTGACCAATTTTACTTCATTTGTTGCAGTTGATTATTTATCCAGGAATAAAGATTCATTGGTCAGAGTTAATCAGCCACTTCCAATGCCCGAAGATGTTTCAGATTATGCTGTCGGGAGAGGGCAGAGTCTCGGTGCGGTTCCAATTATGTCGAAATCAAAGGTTAGAACAGAAGAAGGATTGGACGATGCTTTGATTCCAAAAGAAAGGAAATCAGGTGACAAGAAACCTGGTCCTTATGATTATGTTGCAGTTAATATACAGCCTGAGTCAGATCTGGATGAAATTGAAAAAAATATCATATATCCGGAGTTTGCAAGGGTAT
>JACRLY010000090.1:63350-75958 GCA_016219595.1 Ignavibacteriota bacterium
TAAAAAGGGCTAAATTTTCACCCGGTGAATCTAATGGTAATGCTGTCACTTGCTGGGTTAGTGTACCTGTGCAATTTAAAATTGATGACAATGACCTCCCTGCTAATTTTGTTAGGGAAGAATTTAAAACTTTACCAACCGGATTGAAGTTTAAGGATATAGTCTTAGGCACAGGTGAACAAGTTCAGAAAAATAAAAAGGTAACAATTCATTACAAAGGTTATTTGGCAGATGGAACAAAATTCGAAGAAACACTTGCTTCAGGGAAACCACTGACATTCGAAGTGGGAAAAGGTAAAGTTATTAAAGCCTTCGATGAAGGACTTTTGACAATGAAGGTAGGTGGAAAGAGAGTACTTGAAATACCTCCAATACTTTTTTTAAGTCATTCCGGAATGGCAGGTAAAGTGCCACCTGACACAAAAATTTATTACGAAGTTGAGTTGATTAGTATTAACTAATCAAATCATTAGAAAATCGAAATTAGAAAAAGATAGGCTGATAGGGAATTTATTCAATAAAGAATAAATTCCCTTTTATTATTAAATCTATTTCATCAAAATTGATATTATAGAATAAGACTTACTGCCGGAATTGATTAATATATTATATTCACCATGTGAATAATTTTTGCAATTCCAGTTAATATTATGCCACCCCAAGAGTAAACTACCACTAAAAATACTTTCTAGTTCATTGCCATTTAAGTCAAATACTTTTATTGTTAAGACCGCATCTTTTTCAAGATAAAATTCAATGTTAACTTCTGAGTTGAACGGATTTGGATAGACCTTTTCATTTTTAATAAATGAATCCTTTTTTTCGGCTATATGTGTAAGGTTATCTCCGTATGCTTCAATTTCCCAAAGAGAGTAATAAGCAGAATCACCTGTTTTTGTTAGCAGCAACCGGACATATCTTCCTACTGCATTTAGTTCATTTATATCCATGATTCTGACTGATTTATCTATATAATTTTTTATTGTAAACCAGTTAACAGAATCATTAGACACCTGAACCTGGAATTCTTTTGGTAAAGTATGGAACCAGGTAATTCTTAACTTATCTATTTTGAATGTGTCTTCTAAATCTACAAACATCCATGATGTGTCATGAATATCACTTTGCCATTGAGTGTTTCTATCACCGTCTGTTATACGTTCAGGAAATAAAGTTGTATTTTTTCCTACTGACTCAACTCTAACTTTTTTTCTAAAAGCAATATTCCCCGGAATCGGATTTTCCGGATAAACAACTCCGGGAGCCAACCCAATTGTATCTGCAATGGATTTAAATTGTTCTAAAGTAGAAACCAATTTAGGTGAATCCCATAATCCCTGGGATAATATCTTCAAAGCAGTCCTAATCACAAAGGCAATATGACCTTCTGTTTCTAATTCCGGTTTCTCACACCAAATATGAAATTTTGCACCATTGTTTTTATGATGTATGTCAGAGACAATTTTCTCACCCTGGAAAATATGAGGATTCCATTTTTCATATAAATACTTGTTGTAATCAATCCAACTCGTTCCCAAATTATAATATAAAAAGTTTATACTGCAATTTGAGATATGGTATCCATTAAGTGCAATGTCATTTGGCTCATCGTCACCTGACCAATATTCAATAATCACATTAGTATCGACAGTAGCAACACCACCTTTATTTTTCAGTTTACTTATCGGGTCATTCCAAATCCTGAGTGTCTTACCTTTTTCTCTAACTATTTTGTTTAACCAATTTACAAATTCAATCACTGCATCACCGGCTTTAGCATCATTACCGTAAATTTTCTTTGCATAATCAAGGAATTCAGGGAATCTTTCGAAATCATTATATATATACTCATCAACCCCTCCATGCCAATAGGGCCCGGGGAATAACTCAATAAATTCATCAAGAATTTCTTTTGCAAATTGTCGTGACGATTCTGATATGATGTCAAGAAAAAATATACAAGTTAATCCATTTATATCTTTTAAAGCGTACTCATCGAGATGATTCTTGAGTATAGCACCCATGTGCCCCGGCATATCTATTCCGGGAACAATAACAACATGATATTTTTTTGCCAGGTCAAGCAGTTGTCTTATTTCCTGTTTTGTATAGTGTTTCTCCGATGTGATTTCAGGGTGGGTTGTTGATTCAATCCTGAATCCAAGATTATCCGATATATGCCAATGAAAATAATTCATTTTAGTATACGCAAGTTCTTTGATTTGGTTTTCCATCCATTCCATACTGAAGTAATTATCCCCAATGTCAACCATTAAGGCACGTTCAGGATATTTCGGGAAATCTCTGGCAAATCCTCCTTGAATTGAATCAGAATTTTTCAGCATTTGTAATATTGTTCTGGTTCCGTAGAATATTCCGTCTGATGTTGCTGCACTAATATGAATATTTTCCGCAACAATCATTTCATATCCTTCTTTTCCAATTGAATCATCTTTCATTGTTAATGTCATGAAAAAATCCGATTCGGCGGCTGAATCAGCTGATATTATTTCAGGTTTATTATGCTTCAAAGCTTGTAAATCTTCCGAGAATGTTTGGGCTGTTTCATAAAGTTCATCAAAATAATTTTTGTCAATTACTATTTTGCTGTTTGAAGTATACACAAAACAAGCGGGATAATCAATCCATTCCCTGATTGCAGGAACAGTTGCAGGTTTTTTTGCTGATAATTGTGTGCTCAGAATAAAATATATTATAATCAATGAGAGATATATTAAATATTCTCTTATTGAATTTTCGGAATTCTTCATAAAAATAATTTGTATCTAGTAATAGAATAATGCCTACGAATTAAATTGTTATAACAAATTAAGAAAGCAATAATTATTAACAAAATTGTATTTAACCCTAAATTTGATAATGAAAATAGAAAGATTATTAATTAAGATTGTAAAATCTTGTCCATTTTTGTTTATATAAAAGGAATAAAGTCAAACTATCTCAACATAGACTACAACTTGTTTATGTAATTAATAAGATAAATAAATCCGAAATTTATGAAAATAATTATGCAAGTAAGTGAAACAATTTGTCATTTTTTGTGTTATATAATAAAATGTTATAGCAAATTTTTAAAGGTGTGTTATGAAAAAAATAATATTCGCACTGTTTGTGATTTTTGTTTTATCACCGGTTTTGATTTATCCTCAAACTTTCAGTCTCGATGCCTACAAGGATTTCCTTAAAAATTACGAAAATATGACTTCGGAACAAATGTATGGTTTGTATCCAGTAGGCTTATTTAACAAAACAGTAAAGTACGAATCATCAGACGCAAATTACTTTGATTCAGTCGACATCAAATACAAACTCACCGATTATGAGAAACAGTTGATTGACGAGCATGGATTCATGGTTTCCGAAAGATTATCCTATCCTTCTTTTTGGAATGCTTACGAGGATATTTGGAATAAAGATATACCGGTGTTTATTTCGACAGATGCATTACTCCACGCTTTACACATGTCTTATGATGCAATTTTAAGGGATTTGGAAGGAACACTTATAATAAATAAATTAGAGAAATTATTAATTGAGTTCCATAATCACCTTCCTTTACTTATAGAGAAATACAAAGATTATCCTGATATGAAAGAAATGCTTAATGATTATGATGTATATTTTACAGTTGCAAGAACATTATTAGAAGGATATTGTATACCAAAGATTGAATCAAATAGAACTGAAATAAATAAATTGTTAGAATATATTAATAGCGAAAAACCCGGAGAATATTCTCTATTTTCATCTACAAGCAGATTAATTGATTTCAGCCAATTCACAGTAAGGGGACATTATACTCAATCAGAAGTATTTGGTAGATATTTCAGAACTATGATTTGGCTCGGTAGAACAGAATTCTATCTGATTCCACCTGAATCCTTCGATTTTCCGAAACAGACAATGCTTGACATAAGAAGACAGATTATTGATGCTGCATTAATAAATGAAGCATATAATGAACTAAAATTAAAAGAAAATATTGATACTATTGATAATGTTATAAAAGTATTGGTAGGTGAGTCAGATAATGTAAAAGTCGAACATATAGGAGAACTGCTTGAAGAAATCAATGTAAATCGAATTACGGAATTACTCGACACAAATGTTTGCAAGAGTTTTCAGAATGCATTAATTGATAAACCTTATGCTGACCAAAAAATATTATCGCAAATGCTATCAGGAAATCCATTTACAACAGACCCAATCAAACCTTCTTCAGCTTTTCTTTTATTTGGACAAAGATTTGTAATTGATTCCTATGTATTTTCTAATGTTGTTTATGATAGAATAGTTTATAATGGAATGAAAATATTAAGAATGCTTCCTTCATCACTTGATGTTCTTTTTGCATTAGGAAATAATGCAGCTTCAGACTTGTTGAAACCCGAGATTAATTATTATAACTATGCAATAAATTTAAGCGGAATGAGGTATTTGATTGATGGATATGACAATGGATTTTGGAAACAATCTTTTTATAATGGCTGGTTAAATTCAATTAGAACTTTGAATTCACCATCTGAATCCGATAAAAATAAATATCCTGAATTTATGCAAACAGCTGCCTGGTGGCAACAAAAAATGAATACTCAGCTTGCTTCCTGGACACAATTGAGACATGATAATCTATTATATGCAAAGCAATCTTATACGGGAATGGCAGGCTGTTCTAATCCTGATGCTTATCTTGAGCCAATTCCGGAATTTTATCAGGCATTATCAGATTTATCTTCGAACATTTCGGAAAAAATTGGTGGTTATTTGAAATCCGACGATTATACTACAAAAAATATTAAGAAATATTTGGATAATTTAAATAATACTTCTCAAAAACTAAAATCAATTGCAAATAAGGAATTATTAAATATTGAGCTTGATAGCAGTGAAAATAAATTCCTCAGAAGTATTTTTTCAACTTGGCATAATTGCGATGGTCCTCACCCAAAAGGTTGGTACGCTGAACTATTTTATCATTTCAAGGATGATGTTGCAAAGCAGGATTATATTATTGCAGATGTTCATACTGCCCCGACTGATGCTGATGGAAATATGGTAGGCTGGGTGAAACATGTGGGAACCGGACCAATTAATCTCGCTGTAATTACAACAGAAAATAACGAAGGTAATATGACAGCATTTGTGGGACCAGTGATGAGTTATTATGAATATACATCAACGAACTTTAAGAGATTAACTGATGAAGAATGGGAAAAAAGCATGAATGAATTACCGGCAAACCGTCCTTTCTTTGTAAATCTTTATCTTGCAGATTCAAAAGGTGAGTGCAGGGAGATTAATCCTGCTTCCTTGCCGGTTGGAGTTGATGATGTTGATGTTATTATAAAAAAGCAAATTACATTTTCAAATTATCCGAATCCGTTTACAAATTCAACATTAATTAATTTCATTTTACCTCAAAGTGATGGTGTGTTTGATGTGAACATTGATATTTACGATGTGAATGGTAAAATGATAAATTCTATTTTCGATGGGATTATTCCTTGCGGAAATTATATAACAAAATGGAATGGAACCGATTTCAATGATGCTAAGATGAATGCCGGAGTTTATATTTATACTTTAAGAATTAATGGAGAAAAATATACAGGAAAAATGCTGATGAAATAAATTTGAAAAATTGTTTTGGGGTCTATAATGATTAATTTTAAATATTTTTTGATTTTAATTTTTGTTATTATAAGTTTTTCTTGTAAAGAAAATAATCCAGTACAAGAAGATGATTATTATAATGTAAAGGTACTTATGGAAGATATTGACTGCCATACTATTTATGATATTGAATTTTCTGATATGTCGAATATTCCAAAATTTATTGATTCAACTCAAAATGCTTATTTTCCAGTTTTCAGAGCTTTAAACTTACCTGAAAACTTAAAATTTCCAAATTTAAAAATCAAAATTAAATGCAGAGAATTGCAAAAAGGCGAAGAACGTCCTTGTACTTTTATGGGTCCATCTTATAATTTTATCTATATATTATCAGCAAAGAGGGATGAATAATCAAAATTATTTTTAGTAGAAAAATCAATAATATTGAAAATTCATTTAAATATAGAATTTCTTGGTTATGCTTTCTCTAATAGTTTCAATACTATTTCATTTGGGCTGATATTATCTGCTTCTGCATTGAAGTTAGTTACTATTCTGTGGCGCAAAACAGGTGAAGCTACAGCACGAACATCATCAATGTCGGGAGTAAATCTTCCCTGCATAGCAGCTCTCGACTTTGCACCAAGTATTAGATACTGTGAAGCTCTCGGACCACCGCCATAGCTGAGATAATCTTTAATCAATTGATGTGAACCATTCCCCGGTCTGGTTGAACGGACAAAATTAACAGCGAAATCAATAACATTATCGGCAACGGGAACTCTCCGAATCAAATCCTGGTATTCGATTATTTCTTTTGCATTTAAAACTTTTTTAACATCGGGAACATATTCTGCAGTTGTAGTTCTTACAATTTCCTTTTCTTCATCGGAAGCAGGGTAGTCTAACCATATATTGAACATAAACCTGTCAAGCTGTGCTTCGGGTAAAGGATAAGTTCCTTCCTGTTCGATTGGATTTTGAGTAGCAAGCACGAAAAACGGTTCCTCTAGCGTATAAGTTGTTCCTGATGCTGTTACTTTATGTTCCTGCATAGCTTCCAACAAAGCTGATTGTGTTTTTGGAGGTGTTCGGTTGATTTCGTCAGCGAGGATAATATTTGCAAAAACCGGACCTTTTATAAACCTGAATTGTTTTTCACCGGTAGTTATATTATCTTCAATTACCTCTGTCCCGGTTATATCTCCGGGCATCAAATCGGGTGTAAACTGTATTCTGCTGAATTTTAAATCGAGAGCCTGTGCTAAAGTTGAGATTAATAAAGTTTTAGCTAATCCGGGGACACCAATCAAAAGACAATGTCCTCTTGCAAACAAGGCAACCAATAATTGTTCGATTGTTTCCTCCTGACCAATAATGACTTTTCCAATTTCTTTTTTGACGGCTTGTATGGATTGAGAGAAATTCTGTAATACTTTTACATCATCTTTATTAGCACTCATTTTTTTTCCTAACAATTATAATTTTTTCATAAATAAAGAAATAATGCGTTAAGACGCTTTGAATGAAATTAAATTGATTTAATGAATTTAGTTAAATAATATTACAATTTTAGAATAAATAAAGGAAATATTCGTTAAATATTTTGTTTTTAATTTAGTTTCGACTAATTTTGAAGATAGTATTATTTAAGCAAAATTATTATTTATAGTTATGAGATTGAGCGAAGCACCATTAAATGTTGAATTGAGAATTAGTGAAATCAAAACCAACAAAGAAATGAAAAGAAAATTAAATACTCTTGGTATTCAAACCGATGAATTATTGTTGAAAATATATGATGCAAAATGGGGACCAATACTTGTTAGACCGCTATCAAACGGTAATTCGAAGA
This sequence comes from Ignavibacteriota bacterium, assembly GCA_016219595.1. Classification (GTDB taxonomy): domain Bacteria; phylum Bacteroidota; class Ignavibacteria; order Kapaibacteriales; family UBA2268; genus XYC2-FULL-35-21. Next base: position 70,840 of record JACRLY010000090.1, read on the forward strand.
TTGCTCTCGACAGGAATGTGGCTAAGAGTATTAAAGTGAAAGATGAGAACTAAGAATATAGCATTAGTAGGACAACCTAATGCAGGAAAAAGCACATTATTCAATGTGCTGTCTGATATTAAAACTTCGACATCTAATTTTTCGGGAACCACTGTCAAATTAAAAGAGTCCCAAATAAATATTTATGGAGACACTTATAATCTGATTGACCTACCCGGTGTATATTCTTTAAATCCCACAGATGAGGTTGAAAAGCACACCTACCAGTATTTGCTGAACTCGGAAGTAGATTTGATTATTAATGTAGTTGATGCTTCACTACTTTCACGCAGCCTGGAAATGACTGTTGAACTCGCCGAACTTGGTATGCCGGTCATAGTTGCATTGAATATGCTTGACGAAGCTGACAAGCATGGTTTGAAAATCAATCCAAAAAAACTCGAAGAAATTTTAAATGTTCCTGTTGTGCCAACTGTGGCTCTTTACGGTAAAGGCGGGAAGGAATTGGTAGACAGGATTTATGAGGTGTCATCAGGCAGAAATGCCATACCATATTTTCCTGAATATACTAAGCATCTTGAACATGATATTGAAAAATTAATTGCTAGAATAAAACCGAAAATTAACGGATTAAAAGGTTCATCTAGATTCTATGCAATTAAATCAATCGAAAATCCTTCACTACTGCCTAAAGTCATTTCCGATGAAATTTTGGAACAAAGAAATTTAATCGAATTGAATTTAACCGAGAATCATCATAAAGATGTATTTGAAACAATTCATTACGAAAGACACCACCAGGCAATGAAAATTGCCGAACAGGTTTCCTCGTTTGTCGAAAGAAAAAAAAGACCATTCAGTGAAAAATTAGACGATTGGCTTCTTCATCCAATAATTGGATACATTTTTCTAATCGGTTTCTTTATTTTATACTTTGCAATTATTTTCATCGTTGGAAGCTTAATAGGAATGGCTGTAGATGCTCCAATTCAGGCACTTGGCAATGAATTTGCACCTCTAAAGGCAACTCACCCTTTTTTGTGGCATACACTGAATGGTGCGTTCATGGGATTTGCAGGAATTTTCGGAATAGTGCTTCCTTATTTTTTGCCACTTGTCTTTCTTACAACAATATTTGAAGATTTAGGGTATCTCTCGCGTGTGGCATTTCTTATTGATGGAATTATGCATAAAATCGGGTTACATGGAAAATCCGTAGTACCAATTATACTGGGTTTCGGATGTTCGATACCAGCACTATATGCAACAAGGCTAATCGACAATAAACGTGATAAAATGGTTACAGGTGTACTGATACCGTTTATTCCATGTTCTGCCCGTATTTCTGTTATATTCGCAATGGCTGCCGCCTTTACAGGACCACTCTGGGCAATTTTTATATTTGCCTATTTAATGATTGTCATCGCAGTATCAGGCAGGATTATGACTTTGTTTTTGAAAAAGCCGACCGGATTCGTGATGGAAATTCCAAGTCTTAAAATTCCTTCAATTACGTATTCCTTCCGAAAAACCTGGTTCCGTATCAGGGGATTTCTTAAGGATGCTTCATTGTTCCTAATGGGAGGAAGTATTATTCTGGGATGGATGGAATATTTCAATTTAGGGAATTATGTTAATATTGCTTTTGCTCCTGTTGTTAAATATGTATTAGGATTGCCTGCAGAGTTGGGGTCTACACTCATTTTCGGATTTTTAAGAAAAGAACTTATTCTTGTTATGATGAATCAGGCTATGAATATAACTGCATTATCTCAATTGCCCTTAACAATCGGGCAAGTTGTTGTTTTTATAATATTTGTTTCATTATATTTCCCGTGCCTGACAACATTTGTAGTTTTGTGGAAAGAATTAGGTTTCAAAGGCGTGTTTCTTTCTTCAATTACAAGTATAATTGTTGCAACTATTTCCGCTTTTTTATTTAAATTAGTGTTAAATGTTTAGTTAGCTTTAAAAAAAAAATTTGTATTGGAAAATTTGATTTTCGTATTTTCGTTAAACTATAAAAAGATTAAATGAATAAATCAAAAAAAAAGAAATCGGAGCTTATATGAAAGGTAGTGAATTATTAACTCAGTCAGTACAGGATTATTTAAAAGCTATTTACAAACTTGAAGGAAAGGGAACAGTTTCAACAACTGAACTTTCAAAAGAATTGAGTGTGTCAGGAGCTTCTGTAACAGGTATGTTAAAAAGACTTTCCAAAATGGGGCTTGTTGATTACAACTCTTACAAGGGTGTAAAACTTACATCGAGAGGTGAAAAAGTATCCCTTGAAATAATCCGTCACCACAGGTTACTCGAATTGTTTTTAAAAGAAGAACTTGGTTTCAAACTCGACAGGGTTCATGAGGAAGCCTGCAGGCTTGAGCATGTAATATCGGAAGAATTTGCCGATAAAATTTACGATATGCTTGGCAATCCCAAGTTTGACCCGCACGGTCACCCGATTCCGACTAAAGAAGGAAAGATGCCGACCTTGCATGAATTACCATTATCGGAAGTCGAACCCGGTAAAAAAACTGTTATTCGCAGATTGTCGGATACCGACCAGAAATTACTCGGTTATTTAGAAGAAATTGGTTTGATGCCGAACGTAAAAGTTTCTGTTATATCAAAAAGCCCATTTAATGGTCCCATATCCATTAAACATGATAATGAAGAAAAGGTCCTGGGCTATGAAGTTGCCGGAAAAATTTACGTTGAATTATTAAATTAAAATTTAAATCTTATCTTTACATGTCTTAATATTAAGTTGAAATCTGAAAAGAGAATTTTCTTATTAGTTTTTAGCAGTTCAGTTCTTTGCCCTGCAATTAACATAATTATTCAATAATAATTTACCTATTCCGTACTATTAAATTAGTTGAAACTAAAATATAGGTATTTTATGTACAAAACTACTGTGTTTCTTATTACATTATTTGTAATTTTTTATAGATATCCTTTGGCAGCACAACCTGATTTAAAAACCAGGGATTTGGTTACCGGATTAGATACTCCCTGGGAATTATATTGGGTTCCTGATGATTATATATGGTTGACTGAAAGATATGGAAGAGTCAGCCGAGTCAATCCCCAAAGCGGTGAATTAACCGAAATTTTAAGACTACCGGAAGTGCTTGAAGATGGAGAACGCGGATTGATGGGCATGGTTCTACACCCACAATTTTATACAAACGTACCTGAAATTCCTAACTATCCCTATGTTTATTTAATATATAATTACGGTACTAAAGCAGATTCCAAAGTTAAAATTGTCAGATATACTTATTCTGATAATAAATTGACTTCTCCTCTTGAAATCATGACTAACATACCTGGTGCATGGAATCATGATGGCTCGAGACTCTGGATTAATCCGGGCGATTGGACATTATATGTTACAATGGGAGATGCTGCTGTTTCTGAAAGAGCTCAAAATCTCAGTAGTTTGAACGGAAAAATATTGAGGATGAATCTCGACGGTTCGATTCCATCTGATAATCCGTTTCCAAACAGCTATGTTTGGAGTTGGGGACACCGCAACCCACAAGGATTAGTTGTTGTGAATGGTAAGATGTATAGTTCAGAACATGGACCAGACACCGATGATGAATTGAATATTATACAAAAAGGGATGAACTATGGCTGGCCCAATGTTCACGGTTATTGCGATTTACCGGCTGAAAAAACTTTTTGTGAAACCAACGGCATTATTGAACCGATAGCAGTTTGGACACCAACAATAGCAGTCGCGGGTATTGATTATTATGACAATGATTTAATACCCGAATGGAAAAATTCAATTTTACTTGTAGCTTTAAAATCCTCGAAGCTTGTACAGATGAAACTAAATGAGAATGGTAACCAGGTGATTTCACAAAATGATTATTTTAAATTCAAATTTGGAAGATTAAGGGATGTTTGTGTTTCTCCAGGAGGAAAAGTTTATATAGCCACAAGCAACAAAGACGGCAGAGGAAATCCGGGTCAAAATGATGACAGAATAATCGAAATTACTCCTTCGACTTTAAAAAAAAATGACGGAGAAACAGGAAATATTAATTATAAAATATACCCCAATCCATTTTCAGATAATATTTATTTTAATAGCGATTTTATTAATACTAATTGTTCAGTAAGCATCTTTGATTTTCTTGGAAATAAAATTAAGGATTTAAAGAATAATTACTGGGATGGAACTGATGAATTTGGAATTTCTGTAGATAATGGAATTTACTTTATAAAATTTAATTATAATACTTTTACACACCTTGAAAAAATAGTAAAGGTCGGATTATAAACACTAAGTAAAAAATTCCAAAATTTGTGTTTAACTAATTAATGGTTAATTTTGTGAATTGCCAACATAGCTCAGCTGGTAGAGCAGCTCATTCGTAATGAGCAGGCCGGCGGTTCGAGTCCGCCTGTTGGCTCTGAATATTTTGATGAAACTATAATATGTTTCAAATAAAAATTTGTAAAAATTGTTATTGATTATACTAAACAGTACATTCATTTGTATTATTAATTTTTAAGGTATATTATGCAATCAGTAAATATAGCTCAAAATGATTCGACTATATTTTTATCATTTGATAAAACATCCGTCAGTAAAGAAAAAATAAATATAATTGAATCGCTCATAATGGCTATTGTTAATGATATTCATTTCGTTGATGATGAAGAACAATTAGAATACGAAAAGGTTTATGATAATTTGAATGAAGATGATTTGAAACCAGGCAGTACTGTGGATTATAGTTTATGAATGTTAGAATTATTTATAGTAATAAAGCCGAAAAATTTCTTAAAAACACTCCATTAACAAACAAATCTGAATTAGAATCACTAATACTTAATGCTGTTAAAAAACTAACCGGTGATAAAAAGGTAAATGTACAACTGAAAGCCTTAAAAGGGAAATTATTAGGAAAATTTCGAATTAGAAAAGGTAATTTGAGAATCATTTTTTGGCTTGAAAAAAACGAAATTATCATAGTTCATATTGATTTTATAGGAACCCGTTCCGATGCATATTAAAAATGCCGATCCTAAAAGGACCGGCATTTTTTTTTTGATTTTTATTGATTCACATGAAATCTCAACATGCTTGATT
>JACRLY010000093.1 GCA_016219595.1 Ignavibacteriota bacterium
TATCTACATTCATAATTTAGCATTTCATTTCAGGTGAGGTTCAATTTAAAATTCAAAATTCAAAAAATGAAAATGATGTCAAAACTGCTCCGGATGCACAAATCTGCACCTTTTTGGCTCTATACAACCAAAAAACTCAGCGAAACTCTGTGCAAAACTCTTAGAGACTCCGTGAAACAAAAATTTATTCCCTTACAGAATTGAATTTCTATACTAATTCCTAACAACTACCGACTCTCGACTAACGACTTAAAAAATCGTGAATTATGAATTATGAATTATTTCTTTGGTCTTACTTTATCGATTGCCCATTTAAAAACCTTAAGGTATTCGAGAGCAGAACGGCTCGATGAAAAATCACATCCCATTGCGTTTAATCTTATTCTATCCCAATCGCTTCCACTATTATAAAGTGATAAAGCCCTGTTGACAGAATAAGCAAAATCATCTGCATTGTAGTTGACAAATGTAAATCCATTACCTTTTTTTGTAACTGGATTGTATTCTTCTATTGTGTCTGCCAGACCACCTGTTTGCCTTACAATTGGTATTGTACCATACTTTAGTGCATACATTTGTGTCAATCCGCATGGCTCGAATCTTGAAGGCTTTAAGGAAGTTAATTTTATTAATCCTTTTGCCCTGCAAATAATCTTTATTGTATTTGGAATGAAGGTAATTATCTTTTTCAGGGTCCCATTCATTATAATATATTCCATTGAGAATCCCGATTAGGTCACCCCCTTTTGCATTCAGGACATCCTGCAAACCTTCGCTGAAATACGGATTCCGGATTTCATTTGCATAAGTAGGGCTTACAGTCGTTATTTTATCGGCAAACATAATTCCGGTTTTCATCGCATTGACAGTTGATTTGTGTTCGAACCATGAACCTGGATAAAATTCCTTAATTCCGAATCCTGCAAAATCCAATGTCCTGGGTGGGTTGAACCATCCCTGGTATGCAAGATTATGAATTGTATAAACCCCTGCAGTTTTTGAAAATTTAGGGTCATGCTTGTATTGTGATTTTAGGAATGCCATAGAGAAAGCCGTATGAAAATCATGCGCATGAATTACATCCGGAGTAAAATCAATCATTCTTGCTACTTCGAATACAGCACGGCTAAGAAATATAAATCTTCTGTCATTATCAGGGTATTCATGCGGGTCTCCGTAAATTCCCCTCCTGTTGAAATAATCGTTATTTTCAAGTAAGTAAACAGGAACATTAGAATTAGGCAAAAATCCTTTCCAAACATGAGCAAATTCCATCCATGTGCTCATGGGTACATATACAACCATGAAAGTAGGTTTGAAACCATAAGCATAAACGTCAATATGAGCATACTTTGGCATTATGACTATGGGTTCCTGTCCTTGCTTTTCCCACTCAATTGGAAGTGATGCAGTAATATCCGCCAGTCCCCCTGTCTTTGCAAACGGTGTCATTTCAGCTGATGTTAAAAGTATCCTCATATAAAGATTTTCAATTTAGAATTTTCAATAATTTCTCAATTCAGTAAAATTTAATTATCAATTTTCAATTAATTTAAATCAATTCACACACAAAATTTTTATAATTACTAAATTTTTTTGAAGCTGTTTCTGCTTCTTCTTTTGTTTCAAATAATCCGTAAACACTTGCACCACTCCCGCTCATTAGTGCAAATACTGCTCCTGAATCATTAAGTTTATTCTTTATTTTTTTAATTTCAGGAAATTTGTCAAAAATTAAAAGTTCAAAATTATTAAAAACTTTATCTTTTAAGATACTTTTATTTGTTCTGGCTTCGAAAAGTGTGCTTTTCAAATCTGTTTTCATTTTGGAATAATGCCTCTCATTTAGATTTTCATAAGCCCATTTAGTTGATATTGAAATATCAGGCATAACTATTAGAACATAAAAATGTAATCCTGAATCAAAATACTCCAATTCATCACCTTTTCCTGTGGCAATTGCTGTTCCTTCATTCAGGAAAAAAGATACATCTGCACCTAATTTCTGAGCTATGGATTGAATAATGCTATGATTTTCCTCCGGCACTTTGATATCCCACAACTCAATTAATCCCATAATCGTTGATGCGGCATCGGAGCTCCCACCACCCAAACCGGCACCAATCGGTATGTTTTTTTCAATATTAATTTCAGCTCCAAAATTAATTTTATAATTTTCCTGCATTAGCTTTATTGATTTGTAAACCAGGTTCTTTTCCAAAGGAATATCGAGATGAGATGAAAAATTAAGCAATATTTCCTTATTTTTGCGGAAATGAAGAATATCTGCAAGGCTAATGCGGTTCATTGCAGTATTAATATTATGGTAGCCGTCTTGCCTCTTATTGAGGATTTCAAGGCCTAAGTTGATTTTAGCAAATGCTTTTACTGTTATTATATCCATAATTTAAATTAAAATAAATGGACGAAATTCATGAAATCCCTTATAGTCAGGAAGTTCTCAGAAAAACCATCCATCTGATGTCTTTGTCTATTCCTATTACTTATTTATTTATTTCACAATTAATAGGTCTATCAATTCTTATACCACTAACAATTCTATTTATTGTAATGGATGTCCTTAGTAAGAAAAGAAATAAAGCTCAGTTTTTTGTTCGATTGATTTTTGGAAGAATGCTAAGACGCCATGAAGTTGAAAAGGAATATACATTAAATGGAGCATCCTGGGTATTGATTTCAGCAACTATTGGAATTTTGGTTTTTCCGAAAATTTTATTTATAACAGGTTTTACCATTTTGATTCTATCCGACATTTCAGCTGCTTTATTTGGCAGGAAGTTCGGCAGGACTCCATTATTCGACAAAAGCTGGGAGGGTACATCTGCTTTTATTACTATTGCTTTTTTTATTGTCTCATTTATCGGGTATATGACATCTGCTCCATGGACATTTTTCGTTTTCGGTTTTGTTTCCGCTTTTATGGGTGGAATGGTTGAAGCAGCATCCGGGATGCTCAAAGTTGACGATAATATTACTATTCCTATCTGCATTGGTTTTCTAATGTGGATAGGTGAATATGTTTCAGTTTATTTATTTCATTTATCTTATATAAATATTTTACATTAAAATGCACCCCCTTTAATCAGGGGGATTAGGGAGTTGAAAATTGATTGATTTAAGAAGCGATACAGTTACTGTTCCAACAAAAGAAATGCTGAATTCCATCATCAATGCAAAAGTCGGCGATGATGTTTTCGGCGATGACCCGACTGTAATTGAATTACAGGAATACACTGCGGATTTGCTCGGAAAAGAAGCAGCTCTGTATGTGCCGTCAGGTACTATGAGCAACCAGATTGCAATTGCCATACAAACAAAGAGAGCTGACGAAGTGATAGTGGATGCTGATGCGCATATTTATTATTACGAAGCTGCAGCACCTGCTGCAATATCAGGTGTGCAAATGAGACCTGTCAAAACTGAAAGAGGAGTGATTCCCCTCAATGATTTAAAAAATTCAATACGGGTAATTGATGACCATTTTCCTCGTACTGCTTTGTTATGTTTGGAAAATACACATAATCGTCACGGGGGAACCATAATTCCACTTGATTATATCAAACAAGTGAAGAAGATTGTTGATGAAAATAAAATATCTTTTCATTGCGATGGAGCCCGTCTTTGGAATGCGTGTGCTGCCACCGGAATTTCACCCAAAGAATATGCTGAACCATTCAATACTATTTCTGTTTGTCTATCAAAAGCACTTGGTGCTCCTGTAGGTTCTTTATTAACAGGTTCAAAGGAACTAATAACTGAAGGCAGGAGAAAACGAAAAATGTTAGGAGGAGGAATGCGGCAGGCTGGTATTATAGCAGCAGCCGGATTATATGCTTTAAGAAACAACATTAATTTGCTGAAGCGCGACCACGAGAATGCAAAAACATTTGCAAAATTACTTTTCGAATCTGAATTAATTACTCTCGATATTAACAGGGTAGAAACTAATATTGTTTATTTTAAACTTGATAGTAAAATTAATGGGATGCAATTCGAAGAGGAATGTAAGAAAAAAGGATTATTATTACTTCATCTTGGAAATAATTCCGTAAGAGTTGTATTTCATTACCAGGCAGATGAATCTGTAATACTCCCTGCAGTTAATATTATCAAAGACGTAGCTAAAAATTTAAGTAAAAGATAGTGATAAAAATGAAAAAATTTAATCTGATATTATTTATTATTTTTTTCATAATTGGTATTCGTTCGAATGCTCAGGAAAATTCAACAACAACAGAAGAAAATTATTTAAAAGCTATTGCTTCTTTTTCATCTAATAATATTTATCTGTCATTAACTACATTATCTGTGATAAAGCAAAATATCGAATTTGAAAAAGATACTTCGCGTTATTCGAATTATGCAGAAGTCGTCAATTCTGTTATTTTTACAATTGAAGATGAAATAAAAAAATTAGGAGATATATTAGAAAAACAATCTCTGAATAAGGATGATAATAAGTTTTTAAAAGAAATTATTAAGACACTCTTTTTTATGAAAGAAGATTCAAAACTTCTTTTGACATATTTGAGAAGAGGGAATAATAATGATTTCGAAAAATTCAATAATTATCATAAAACAGTATTTGAAGCAGTTGAAAAATTATTTTCTTCAAAAAAGTAATTATGTATATGAACAAAAAGAATCAAATATTTGCAGAAATTGACCAGTCTCTTAAAAAGTTTAAATTCAAAATCCGGGGAAAGGTCAAATTTCACGAAGTTGATTCATATGGAATAGTCCATAATCTCCAATATTTTTATTGGCTGGAATGGGCAAGAATAGAATATTTGCGTAAGGTATTAGGGAAGGAGAATGAGAAAATTTCCTTATTTGATTTTCCTGTAATATCAGCCCATAATGAAATTGATTATTTCAATACAGCAGGATTTGATGACGCTTATGAAGTTTTTACGAGAATATCATTTATCAAAAATTCATCTTTCGGATTTGAAAACATCATCCGTCTTGAAAGCGGATTGTTGCTCGCAAAAGCAAGTGCTGTTCTCGTGCAGGTAGATATCAAAACCCGCCAGCCGGAAAGAATATCTGCTCAATACCGTGAACTGATACGAAAATATGAAGGCGAAGATATAATGTTTTTGGATTGATTAATATAAAAAATCCTTAATATAGACTGCAACTTTTTTATAGTTTATGTCTCTTACTCGTAAAGATATAATTTTAAAAATTTTATTAATCAAATGAATAAGCAGGAAGAATTTTCTAAGCTCTTGGAAACAGTGAGAGAAAGCTTAACAAGGTTTGTTATGGCACTCACACGTTCCAAAGAAGATTCTAAAGATCTTTTACAGGATACAATCATAATTGCTTATGAATATTTTGAAAAAATTGAGGAGAAAAAAGCTTTTCTCAGCTTCCTTTTTACTACAGCAAGCAGACTATATAGAAGGCGTAAATTGAGAACTAAAATTTTCGGATTGTTCGAACAGAAATACGCAGAGTCAATTAAATCCGATGACCCGTCTCCGGAATGTTCGACTGATGTTTCAATACTTTATCAGTTTCTAGAAAAATTACCTTATAATCAAAGAGAGGCACTAATATTATTTGAGTTATCGGGTTTTTCACTTCAGGAAATCAAAGAAATTCAGGGCGGAAGTTTGTCAGGTGTTAAATCACGTTTGAAACGTGGCAGAAAAAAACTTGCTCAATTGATGGGTGTAAATATAATTAATGGAAAAAGTGGTTTTGAAAATAAAAATGGGATTCAAAGAAATACTGAAAAATTCAAGGACTTACAATTTATTAATTTGAAAATGGAAATTAATAATGATTAAAATAGAGAATATAAATATGAGAAATCACTATGAATCGCTCGATGAAATTTTTTATAATGCCAGAAAGGAGCAACCTTTATTTAATAGTGAAGATTTTAAAGGTTTTGTGGATAAAGCTTTATCGGTAAACATTAATCCTGGTTCTTCAAAATTGAGTATTTTTAAGGAATTAAAGCCATTAGAGATTCTGTTGATGTCGGGTATTATAATAATTACATTAAGTATTTTAACATTAGGAATATTTAATAAACAAAATATAAGGACAAGTATAAATAAAGGACTACCCAATAGTGTAGCAAAAGAACCTGAAAAAAGACAGAGTTTGTATTTAACAAAAAAGACTAATCTTTTAGATAAGAAACAAACTTCACTGACTATAAATGATGTTTCAATTGAACAAATCTCAAATGAGATACAAAAACCTTCAATATTACCAAGCCAAGAGGGTTTATCAGATTTAAAAAATGTTCAATCATCCCAGGAAAATAATAATTTACTACGAAGGTATCAAGTTGAAGTTAAAGGCATTCAATCACTCGAACTGACTAGTGATGAGTTGGCAGCTATCGGAATTACAATAGATCCAAATGCCTGGCATGGAGGAGGAATCAAATATTATCAAAAATTTATAGGGAAAAACATAGAATTAAATACATTACATGTAGAAGGTGGACTTTCACAAAGTGGCACGGAATATTCATCGGAAAATCCGATTAATAAAGACCTGATATTTTTGCCTTCTTCAATAAGAATGATTACCGACAATGCTGGTAATCGGAGAATTACCTGGTTTGATGAAAATATGATTAGTAATTTAGATAAGGATTTAAATACATATCTTAGAATAAATAAGTGGATTTCTATTAAAGTAAATATGGGTAAAAATCCAATTAAAAACAATTATAATAGCAACGATGAGTACGCTTTTATTTTGTGGTTTGAACCTACAAATGAATTTATAGAAAAATTACCTGAAAAGTATCGAAATAAGATTAACAAAGAAATTAATGCTATTGTGGGTAAAACAAAAAATTGTCAAATTCCACCAAAAACAATAGCAGGTGAAGAACCATTATTAGATATTTGGAGGGCATGTAACGGAGCTATTGAGAATCTCCGTATTTATCCGAATCCGACTTCGGAAATAATAAATGTTGACTTCAATTTAACATCAAAAAGAAATGTCAGAATTATCCTAAATGATTTATCAGGTGCTAAAATTCTTGAACTTATTGGGAGCATAGTTCTTGATATTGGAATTCATAACAAAATTTTTCACCTGAATAATATAGAACCCGGTATGTATTTGATTTCAATTATTTCCGACTATGGTGAACAGGCAGTACAACGGATAATTGTCGAGAAATAAAAAGATGTATTTATTGTCGATATAAAGGTTACAAAATGAAATTATTTGTTATTTTTTTAATTATATTCAATTGTACAGATTCAAACGCAATTATTTTCCGTCACGACAGAGACTCAACTGAATATGTGAAATTAGCGCAGGAAGAGCAATTCAATTGTGTAAGTCGTATGTTTAAGATTATTAAAGAAACAGATACACTCGATAAATGGGAAGAAAGACCGCAAAAAGGGGATACACTCAAGCCATGGTGTTCATGTGAATTGATTTCGGAAAGATATGTATTATCTGCTGCACATTGTTTTACCAATCTATTAAAAAAAGATACAACATACATTTTAGATGATGGTTCAAAAATTGAAACATACAATGTAACAGGAGAGTACATCTTACCAGCAAATAAATTCAGATTTGATTTTGATGGTAAAATGATTGAAGCTGATACTATATTACTTCATCCGAAATATTTTTCACTCGATGTTGAAGGACAGTGGAAAAATTATGATGTCGCTATAATAAAATTAAAGGAACCTGTTACTAAGATAAAATTTCCCATACTTTATAATAACAATGATGAAGTTGGAACGAAATACATTGGAGTTGGGTGGGGACATTACGGAAGAGCTTATGACAAAGAATTAAATTATGGGAAAAAGTTAGCCGGTGAAAATATTATTGATACAATTTGGAATTTTCGGGATGGTGTCCCAGGTACTTTAGGTGAAGATTTTGATAGTCCAATTGATTCAAATTGTAATAAATTAGGAGATTCGAAACCACTTGACCTGGAATGTACAACAACAGGTGGAGATTCAGGTGGTGGTTTATTTATAAAAAAGGAAAACCAATGGTTTTTAGCCGGAGTATCTCCTTCAGGTGGAGTTGATATAGAACAATATGAAAAAACCGGTTATTATTGCCAAAGCTCATATTGGGTAAGAATTTCAACAATTATTGATTGGCTCAATCAAAGCATAAAAAATACAAAATAAAGTTCAAGTTGATTAATTTTGTTATATGAAAAAAATAACAGAATTAAATGATTTAACTCAGCGACAGATTGCTGCACAATGTATAATTGGCAGATTATCTTCTGATGATTACTATGAAAACTTAGATTATAGAGAAAATATCAAATCGCTTGTCAAATCTGGTATTGGTGGCTTTTGCATTTTCAAAGGCACTGCAAATGATACCAAAAAGATGATTGATGAATTACAAAGTTTAGCAGAATTTCCACTAATTTTCTGTGCTGACTTTGAACACGGCTTACCTATGAGATTGCGGGATGGCACTGCCTTTCCTCATGCAATGGCTTTCGGGAATGCAGATGACTACGAAATGACTTTTCAATGTGCGAGGGCAATATCTGAAGAAGCAAAAACAATAGGTATAAATTGGAATCTTGCACCTGTTTGCGATATTAATTCAAATCCCGAAAATCCGATAATTAATATTCGTTCCTTCGGTGAGAATTCGGAAAAAGTCGAAAAGCACAGCAGTGCTTATATTAAAGGAACTCAATCTGTAAATGTCATGTCTTGTGCAAAGCATTTCCCGGGACATGGCGATACATTGGTTGATTCACATTTATTTTTACCGTCATTAAATAAAAGCAGGGAAGAACTTTATTCAGTTGAATTAATACCATTTATTAATGCTATAAATGAAGGTGTTTCATCTATTATGATAGGGCACCTGTCAATTCCTTCACTCGATAACATTGGTTTACCGGCATCTTTATCCCCAAAAATCATTACTGATTTATTAAAAAAAGAATTAAAGTATAATGGATTGATTATCACAGATGCTTTGGATATGAATTCCATCACTTCTAATTACACTAATACACAGGCAATAGATATGCTTTTTAATGCCGGAGCTGATATTGCTTTACTTCCTCCTGATATAGATGAAGCAATAAACAAACTCGAAGAGTTAATTACTAATGATTTTAACTTACTTCAACAGGTAAAAATAAGTGTAAATAAAATTCTGGAAGCAAAGAAATGGTGTGGATTATTCGAAAACAAATATCAGCAGATTAATTTGAACGAATTAGCTGAAAAAAACGGTAAACTGGCGCTCAAAGCAGCAATAAAATCGGTTTCAGTTATTGGTGAAAGTATGTTAATCCCGATTAAGGAAAAACTAACTATCGGCGGATTTGCTTTTATTCAGGATGATGACATACAGCCGGGTGTTTTGTTTTTTAAAATGCTTGCTCAGGCACTTGAAAATGATTGCGATTTCGGTTTTATTAATGAAGAAATATCTGAGGATGATTTGAATTCCTTTAAAGAAGGTATAGAAAAATCGGATATTATTCTTCTTGCATTTTTCTATAAAGCAAAAGCATACAAAGGTACTGTTAATTTAACAGAAAAGATAAGACAAATAGCAGGTGAAATTTCTAAAAATAAGAAAACAATCATTGTATTGTTCGGAAATCCTTATTTGAAAGATGTAATACAGGGGGATACATATTTATTAACATATTCCGATTCATTGCCAAGTATTGCAGCATCTATTGTTACTCTCAGCGGCAGACAGTTATTTGTTGAATAAAATTCATTTTTCTCCATAATTTATATCTCATATTAGTATTGAGAATTTAAAATTATTTGACTTTTTCTTAAATTTGTATTTTGTAAATTATTTAATTTAATTATGAAAATTTTAAAAGTCTTAGTTATTGCAGTTTTTATTTGTAATTTTAGTAATCTTAATGCCGGGATACGTTACTCACATCACGATTTCAGTAATTCATCGTGGTCAGGTAATCAGATTTGCATTGTATGCCACACACCTCATAATGCAAATCAGGATGTCTTCAATGCAGCATTATGGAATCATCAAAATACAAATTCATCATTTCAGACATATACAAGTAGTACATTAAATTCCACAGTAGGACAGCCAAACGGAGTATCCAAACTATGCTTAGCCTGTCATGACGGAACAATTGCAATCGACAGCTACGGGGGTATGACAAATGGTACCAGGTTTATGACTACGGGAAGTTTTGGTAATGATTTGAGAAATCAGCACCCGGTTTCATTTGATTATACAACTTCTCTTGCCAATGCAGACGGAGAGCTTCGCGACCCATCCACTCAATCATCAGGATTGGGAGGAACAATTGCTCAGGACTTACTGATTAACAATAAGTTGGAATGTACCTCCTGCCATGATGTTCATATTCACAGGAATACTGCCGGTTGTTCAGGATGTCATCAAATGCATCCTTTTCAAACTGTTTCGTTGTCATTAAGAAAATCGAACAGTGGTAGTGCTTTGTGTTTGACTTGCCATATTAAATAAGTAATATAAACTATTTACTGAGTTTTGAATTACTTCATTGTTTCCGTAATTTTAAATTTATTTAATTCAACATTTTATTATGAATGATGTAATTTTAGTAACAGGTGGTGCCGGTTTCATCGGCAGTTGTTTTATACGGCATATACTTAAGACTGAAGAAGTAAGTATTGTAAATCTGGATGCTTTGACCTATGCAGGTAATCCGGAGAATCTAAAATCCATAGAAAAAAATCCCAAATATACATTTGTGCATGGGTCGATACAGGATGCAAAATTAGTAAAAAGTATCTGTGAAAAATATAATGTTAACTCTATTATAAACTTTGCTGCTGAATCACATGTTGACCGTTCAATAATGAATGCGCATCCATTCATTGAAACAAATGCTCTTGGTACATTAGTTTTGCTTGAAACCGTGAATGAATTGAAATTGAAACTGATGTTACATGTATCAACAGATGAAGTATATGGCACACTTGGTAAATCAGGAAAGTTCACAGAAATAACACCTATAGCACCGAATTCTCCTTATTCAGCTTCAAAAGCTTCATCAGATTTATTGGTTAATGCATTTGTAAATACATTTGGTACACCTGCTTTAATTACACGATGTTCAAATAATTACGGACCATATCAATTCCCTGAAAAACTAATTCCACTGATGATATTAAATGCTCTCGAAGATAAGCCTTTACCAGTATATGGTGACGGATTAAATGTCAGGGACTGGATTCATGTCCAAGACCATTGCGAAGCTATTTGGACAGTTTATAAAAATGGGGAGCAGGGACAAGTATACAATATAGGCGGTAATTGTGAATTAACAAATGTAGATGTGGTTAAAACAATATTAGATCATTTAAACAAGCCTGATTCATTAATCAATTTTATTAAAGACCGTCCCGGGCATGACAGGCGTTATGCAATGGATATTGAAAAAATTAGTTATGAATTAGATTGGGAACCAAGATATAATTTTGAACTGGGTATTGAAGAAACCATTAAATGGTATATTGATAATCCAAACTGGTGCAATAACGTCAGAACAGGTGCGTATAGGGATTATTATAAAAAACAATATGGTGAAATCTGATTTAGTGAATAATAAATTAAATTGAGGATTGAGATTTTTGGATTTAACCAAATAATAATTTTTATTGAATTACAGGGTACGGAATGAAAAACGGAAATAATCAAAATAATTTACTCGTCAAAATAAAATCAAAAAAAATTACTATTGGTGTGATTGGTATTGGTTATGTCGGATTGCCGCTTGCACTGGAATATGCTAAAAAAGACATAAACACTATTGGTTTTGATGTAGATAATAATAAAATAGAACAGTTAAATAAGGGGAAAAATTACAATCAGGATTTGGACTCAAAAGAAGTAAAAAAATGTGTTAACGCTAGGTTCCTGTCAGCAACAAACGATTTTTTGAAACTGAAATCTTGCGATGTGATTTTTATTTGTGTTCCTACACCATTCACTCCCAATAAAGAACCAGATATTTCATATATAATCGAATCATCGGGTACAATAGCAAAATATTTAAAAAAGAATCAGTTAATCATTTTAAAAAGCACGACTTTCCCTGGTACAACTGAGAAATACATTAAACCGATACTGGAAAAAACCGGTTTAAAAGCAGGAAAGGATTTCTTTCTGGCTTTTTCTCCGGAGAGAATTGACCCAGGTAATAAAAAATGGACTACCTCAAATACACCAGTTGTGGTTGGAGGATTAACAAAAACATGTACAGAACTTGCCTGTGCAGTTACATCACTTGCTATTGAGAAAGTTGTACCGGTGAATTCTCCATCAATTGCTGAAATGGAGAAGCTGCTGGAAAACATTTTTAGAAGTGTGAATATAGCTCTCGTAAATGAACTTGCTCAATTAGGGGACAGGATTGGTGTCAACATTTGGGAAGTGATTGATGCTGCTTCCACAAAACCATTTGGCTTTATGCCTTTTTATCCAGGTCCGGGAATTGGCGGGCACTGTATATTAATTGACCCATACTATCTTGCATGGATGGCACGTGAGTACGATTTCGTAACAAATTTCATAACTTTAGCAGCTGAAATTAATGAATACATGCCTTTTTATGTACGGAATATGGTTGTGAATGAAATTGCCAAACAAAATGTTAATATTAAAAATGCAAAAGTGTTGATTCTTGGAGTTGCTTTTAAGAAAGATGTTGATGACCTGCGTCATTCTCCGGCACTAAAAGTAGCTGAACTTTTGCAAAAAGATAAAATTGGAAAAATTTCATATTATGACCCATATATAGCAAGTATCAAGATAAATGGAAAAACATATAAATCAGAAAAACTTCTTGATTCATCAGTCTTAAAAAAATATGATATTATAATTATAACCACAGACCACACAGTTTTTGATTTTGATTTAATCGCAAAAAACAGCAAAGTCGTAATTGATACAAGAAATGCCTGCAGGAAAATTAAAAACAGAAGAAATATTATATTACTTGGGGATGGTAAATAGAAAAGGAAAGTATTGAATTGACAAAAAAGAAAATTATCTCAGTCGTTGGTGCAAGACCTAACTTTATGAAAGTAGCTCCTTTGCACAGAGCTTTTCAAAAATTTAATGATTCAATAGAACATCTGATTGTTCATACCGGGCAACATTATGACTTTTCTATGTCCGATGCCTTTTTCAAAGACCTTGAAATGCCGCGACCTTCTTATTTCCTTGGCGTTGGTTCGGGTACTCATGCAGAGCAGACAGCAAAAATTATGATTGAATTTGAAAATGTCTGCAAGGAACTTAAGCCGGACCTTGTACTTGTTGTTGGTGATGTTAATTCTACAGTTGCATGCACATTAACTGCCGTTAAACTTGGAATAAAAGTAGCACATATTGAATCAGGATTGCGAAGCTTCGACCGTTCGATGCCGGAAGAAATTAACCGGATTGTTACTGATTCAATATGTAACTATTGCTTTGTCACCGAGCAAAGCGGTATTGATAATCTGATTCACGAAGGTTTTGATAAAGAACGAATTTCATTCGTTGGAAACACTATGATTGATTCATTGATATATGAAATTGAAAAAGCAAAAAATTCACAGGTTAGAGCATCTTTGAATTTAGCACCCAAAGAATATGTTTTGGTTACTTTGCACAGACCTACAAATGTAGATGAGCCCGAAAGACTCGAAGAATTCCTAAGAATCTTTAACCATTTATCTCAATTTAGAAAAATTGTATTTCCTGTTCATCCAAGAACCAGGAAAAATTTAAAATATTTCAGTCTGGAAAAAAAAGTATCTGAAATCGAAGGCTTAATTTTACTGGAGCCTCTTGGATATATAGACTTTTTATCCCTTATGCTGGATGCAGATTTTATAATGACTGATTCGGGAGGAATACAAGAGGAATCAACATATTTGAAAATTCCATGTTTGACATTAAGAACATCGACTGAAAGACCTGTCACAATTGATATAGGTACAAATATACTTGTGGAACCCGAAGAAAATAAAATAATTAATGTCATTAATGAAATTATTAAAAATCCGAGAAAAGAAGGTATAATCCCAAAATTTTGGGATGGAAAAGCTTCTGATAGAATAGTTGATAAAATTACCGGATATTTATATTAATTCGTTCAAAAATAAATGTACTGTACTTTTGTCTTTTACACATATTTTGTTGCAAATTATTAATAATTAACATGATTAAAAAAAATAGTATTATTTTTCTAATATTAATTCTTTTTCTGGTAACTCTGTCCTACAATTCCTATTCACAAATAAAAGGCTTGACTCAGTTTGATATGGAATCGTTCATGAAGGAGGATTTATTATCAAATCAGGAAGCCGAGAAATTGCAGAAACTTGACGCTTTTCCTGTTGGAAATGTTATAAATGCAGATTATTATTTTGTTGGTCCTGGTGATATTTTTGCTTTTCAGAATTTATCTGCATCTGCGAGCACACAATATGTAATTGTATCTCCCGAAAATTCAA
>JACRLY010000044.1:0-1653 GCA_016219595.1 Ignavibacteriota bacterium
TTGATATTCAAATTACTAATTAATTTATTAAAATTATATTCTTTCTGCTACCCTCAGCTTGGCGCTTCTTGCACGTGGATTTTTGAGTGTTTCATCTGTTGAAGGGACGACAGGTTTTTTTGTAATGATTTTCAAAAGTGGCATTGAGTTTGCTATTTTATTTTCTGTTCGTTCTTTCGAATAATCTTTTAAGAAGGTTTTAACTATTCGGTCTTCGAGAGAGTGGTAGGAAATAACAGCGAGCCTGCCACCGGCAGAGAGGATGTTCACACAGCTTTCCAGAGTTCTTTCGAGTGTGTCGAGTTCATTGTTGACAGCTATCCTGAGAGCCTGAAAGACCCTGGAAAGCGATTTATAGCGAAGATTAAACGGAACTGAATGTTCGATGATTTCGCGAAGGTCGAAAGTTGTGCTTATGGGGTGGGCAGTACGGCGGCTTTCAATAATTCGCCGTGCTATTAAACGTTAAAAAGGTTCTTCGCCGTAAAGGCGAAGAACCCTTTCCAGTTCTTCCTCTGTTGCTGCATGCAAAAATTCTGCTGCTGATTTTCCATGCGAACCGAATCTCATGTCAAGATCGGAGTTAGAACGGTAACTGAAACCGCGGCAGCTGTTGTCTAACTGCCGCGATGATACACCGAGATCGAGCAGGAAGCCGTTTAAGTTCCCCCTCATACCTTCTATGCTGCATGCCTTGTCATAAGGCTCATTGTGGATGACAAGCCTGCTGTCACTGCCTTTAGCCAGTTCCCCCCAGAACTTCTGACGGCAGTGTTCGACAGCATCCTCGTCTATATCAAAAGAATGAATTCTTCCTCTTTTGCTTAACCTGTTGAGTATTTCTTCGGTATGCCCCCCACCGCCCAAAGTGCCGTCAATGTAGATCCCATCCGGGTCGGTAACTAACGAATCAATACTCTCTTTTAAAAGAACGGGAAGATGGTAATCGTATTCAACTGCAAAAGCCTTGTTTATTCTTACTTTCCGGCTTTTTTTCTTTTTCTTTTTTTTCATTGCCTTTTGGACATTACTTTGGCAGCAATTGCCTCAAACGATTCTCCGCTTCCTTCAATATATTTATCAAACACATCGGGATTCCAAATTTCTATGTGGTCCCCGACGCCAATAATTACTACTTTGTTGTCTATTTCAGCATATTCCATAAGCTTTTTAGGAAGTATAATTCTCTGTTGACCGTCGAGGTCAACTTCTTCACTCCACATTAACAGCTTACGGAGAAAATACCTGCTTTCGGGTTCGTACTGGTCAAGGTCTTCGAACCTTGCTTCTTTTATTTTCCAGATATCAGAAGGATAAACTTCAATACATTTATCCAAACCGCGTATGACAGTAAAATTATCGTTTGCATCGGGAGAGACTATCTTCCTCATCTTAGCAGGAAGATTTACCCTGCCTTTACTGTCAACCGAATGTATTTCCTTACCCTTAAAAAAAGCCATTTTGATATAAAAAATCTACTCTACTTATATTAAAAATGAAAAGATTAAACAACTTTTCCCACTCTCTCCCACTTTCACACATACAAGTAAAACAAATTTAATTCAATAAGTCGACATTTTTTTTTCCACAAAGGAAAAAAAGTATATTAATATTCGCAACTATTAGTAATTAATTAACTTAGAAATTGTATAA
>JACRLY010000044.1:1688-6079 GCA_016219595.1 Ignavibacteriota bacterium
ATTTTAAAAACAGACCTATTAAGCATAACTTTTATAATTAATAGAAAAATATTAATTTGAAAAACTGAATACAACACTTATGAATGGGTTAATGATTAAGGTGATAGATTGAAAAAATCAATACTGCTTTTAATAATTTTAATTTTAGTCTGTATAAACTTTTTGCAGGCGAAATGGATTAATGCCAGGGATATCAGAATATATGAAGATATATATGCGCTTAAATTTATTAACAAGGATACAGGATTTGCGGCAGGATGGTCCCGGTATGGGTCAATAATGAAAACAATAAACGGAGGTGAAAGCTGGGAAATTAAGGATTCTCTACCCTACCAGATTTTTTCAATCAATACACTCGATGGTGAAATGATATATGCTGCAGGTTCATCATTATTAAACGAATGCGGATTGCTTCTTCACAGTACCGACGGGGGTAAGAACTGGATACCTGATTATTTCGATGGTAAGAACAGACCTTTTTCTTATGGCTTTTATAATATTGAACTGTTAAATAGTGAAACCTTCCTGATGTGCGGTTATAATGGCATGATTGTAAAAACATCAAATAGCGGTTTTAAATGGGACACTGTACATACCGGAGTCAATAAAGAAGTGTTTAGAATATTGATTTTCGCTGATGAGAATATTGGATATGCAGCTTCAGGAGCGGGTTATGATTTTGAAAATATAAACAAAGTCTATAAAACAACTGACGGGGGAAA
The DNA here is from genome assembly GCA_016219595.1 of Ignavibacteriota bacterium. Lineage (GTDB taxonomy): Bacteria > Bacteroidota > Ignavibacteria > Kapaibacteriales > UBA2268 > XYC2-FULL-35-21. Next base: position 2,411 of record JACRLY010000044.1, read on the forward strand.
TAACTGGTTTGTAATCAAAGAAAGGGATTCATTGCTCAGGATAGGAACCATTAAATTCGTTAATCCGGATGTTGGTTATATTTTTGGCAAACTTGATAATAAAGCTATTATCTTGAAAACAACAGATAGCGGTCTCACCTGGGCAACAAATTATATAGGAAGAACTGATTACCTGCTGACCTCAGCCGATATTGTAAATGAAAATATCATACTTGCAGCCGGGGAGAAAAATTATGTCATAAAAACAACCGATGGCGGTTTGAACTGGAATGAAGAAAACAGCGGTGGTGTAAATGAGAGTTACTTATCTGTCGAATGTGTGGATGAATTTTACGGGTATCTTGGAGCGAGCAAAGGTTTAATCATGAAATATGATTTATTCCTCAATGCCGAAGAATCGAATGAGTTATCGGATATAACTCTTTATCCTAATCCTATCGGTGAATTTGCTTATTTTAAGTTAATTGAAGGAAATTACGGGAATTATCAATTGAAAATCTATGATAATACCGGAGCTGTAATAATTTCGCAACAAGGAATTGCAGGAAGACAAATTGATGTAAATCTGGGTACCTTGGAAACAGGTATATACTTTTATTCTTTATTAATAAACAATAATAAAAATTTGACAGGTAAATTTATCAAATTTTAATTGAGGTTTTTTTTATGTCATTAGGTCCAAAGCAAATGGAAGAAGCAATTTTCAGGAATCTTCCAAAAAATACAGGGAAAACATTAGATGAGTGGGTCAAAGCTTTGGTTAAATCCAAAGTAAAAGGAATAAAAGAGCAGATTATATGGCTCAAAGAACAAGGTCTGGGTTCTGTTCAGGCTGCTTTCATCGTTAATAACCACAATAAAGTGGAAAACATATATGATGATGGAGATAAACTTATAAATGATTTATTTTCAGGTGAAAATAAAAAATACAGGAAAGAATATGATGCCCTTATTAAAAAAATTAAATTATTCGGAAAAGATATAAGCGTCAGACCATGTAAAACTTATATACCCGTTTACCGGAAAAAACAGTTCGCTACCATAAGACCAACAAAACATGGTGTGGCAATAGGTTTGGCTATAAAAGAAGCCCCAAAAAGTAAAAGAATAGTTCCACCTTTGAATAATATAGGTTCGGAGAGGATTATAATTAGAATAATTTATAATGCTTACTCGGAAAATTAAAATACTTTATAAAAAATCTGAAACATGGTAATAATCCTGTTATATTAGTAAAAATGGTATATATTTATTAAAGCATAATTCTGAATTATTTTTAACCAAATAAGAAAATCAAGTTGATTAAATTTGCAATTCCAAAATATGAATGGAACAATAATCATTTAAATAAAAAAATGAAAAATTTAAAATTTAAAATTCAAAAAATATTATTAATAGCAATAACCTTAAGTTTATCATTTAACAATTCAATCAATGCAGGCTATAAACCATTGGATGCAGATGAGATAAATTCTTTGATTCCATCACCGACAAGATACGTAGCCAGTCTTTACGGGAAATGGGAATCGTCAAAAAATGAGGTGGATTGGGTAAAAGTTACCATACCATATTCAGGCTCAAATAAGGAATCCATAATATATAAAAGAACTATCAGGATTGACGATAAACTGCTTTCGAAACTTGTATGGCATTTATATTTCCTCGGAGTTGATGACCAGGTTGAGGTATATTTCAATAACCAATATATCGGGAAATATTTAAGTTCAATGACACCTTTTTCTATACGGATTCCGGAAAGAATGCTTACAAACGAAAGCAATACAATAAAACTTGTCGTTTTGCCTGCTTCATCTGCTTCTAAGCAAATGAAGGAGCAATTCATAAATTCCAGGAAAATTACAACAGGCATTCAAAGAGAAGTTCTGCTGATTGGCACTCCCCAGATATGGGTAAGCCAGATAAAACAAAAAATGAAACACAACGACAACTTCTCTTATTTTAATGTTTCAGCCGATGTAAACATTTCTTCATCCAATATTCAAAAACTTGGACCTGCTTTACTAAATGATTCTATTCAAAAAAAATTCAATATACGTGGAGATGTGCTTGTAGATGTTGCTATCAAAAGAAAAGAGACCGGAGAAACTGTATCGAGAGCTTTACCACAAAGAGTTGAAATTGCAAAAGAAAGGACTGTTACTCTAAATTATGAATTACCCGTGAATAATCCGATTTTGTGGGCACCATCCAATCCTGAATTATATGAAATTGAAGTAAGAATAACAAAGAACGGAGTATTAATAGACCAGTTCAGCAATGATATTGGTTTCAGGAGCATATCGACTGGTATTAATAAGAAACAAGGTAATTCATTGAAACCCGGCATATATCTCAATGATTCTCTTCTTGACATCAAAGGCTTAGATTACATTGAAGATTTTTATGCTTCAGGACAGACTATTTCTACAAGAAGAATGGAAAGAGATATTTTGATGATGAAAACTCTCGGAGCAAACCTGATTTGCCTAAAATATGCTATGCCCCATCCATATTTTCTGAAACTCTGTGACCAGTATGGAATGATGGTTATGTTTGAATTACCTGTTTATAATGTCCCTCGCCAGCTTGTGGGATTGAATGAAATAAAAGTTAAAATTAAAAACATTACTGATTTGATGCTCACAGAATATGCCAATCACCCGTCTATTATTGCCTGGGGCTTGTCAGAAGGATTGTATGATAAAGATAATGATGTTAAGGATTATTCGGATTTGATTTCCGGAATAATTAAAAAATGGTCTTCTAATTTAGTTTATAAAACAGTTAATTTTGGCATTGATTCATTTTATAAAAACAGTGTTGATTTTATTGTCTTCAGAGATAACCATAATTATTCAAACTTCGAAGAAATAAATAATGAGATATTCAGATTAAAATTATTATCTCAGGACATACCAACTATAATTAATTATGGCATACAGATTCAACCATTTAATCATAATGGATTTTCAGACCCGTCATCACTTGAATCACAGGCAAATTATATCAGTAATTTTTACAGGCTGATAAAGGCTCACAGGTATGCCGGAAGTATTTTCTGGTCATTCAACGATTATGAATTGAATCATCCTTTATTAATCCTGAACAACAATAATTTATATACAGGCACGAGCGGATTAGTTGACAGGAACAGGCAGGAACGTATATCATTTCTTACTCTCCAGTCTTTATTTAATAATGAAAAAGAACCACTGTTGAACGCAGGCAGTTACAGTGAAAAGAATCCATTATTTTTTATGTTTGTGAGTCTGTTTCTTGTAGCAGTTTTAATTTTTCTAATGAAAAGATTTCGCCGATTCAGGGAGTATCTGACAAGGTCGATTTTAAGACCGTTTAATTTCTATGCAGATATTAGAGACCAGCGTATTATGTCTTCTGTACAGACTTTTATTCTCGGTTTTGTACTATCTATTACATTTGCTGTCTTCATCGTTTCAATTTTATTTTATTATAAAACATTTGATAAGGCTGAATACTTATTAATGCTCATTATACCAAATAATGAATTGCAGGAGCTTGTTTTCAGGGGTATTTGGATGCCTGAATTATTGACTGTCATAATCTCACTGTTTTTTTTCGGAATTATTTTTTTATTAGCTTCAATTATAAAATTGTTTTCTTTGATAGTGAAAGGAAGGATTTATTTTA
>JACRLY010000044.1:6088-38758 GCA_016219595.1 Ignavibacteriota bacterium
ATTTATTTTAGTGATACATATACGATAACGATATGGTCGGGTGTTCCGATACTTGCATTGCTTCCAATTAATATTTTTATCAGCAGACTATTGTTTATTACACCTGTGATAACATGGATAATGTTAATAATAGCTTTTATAATACTGATATGGGTATTAATGCGAATTCTTAAAGCAACTGCAATCGTATTTGATATTCCGGTATTCAGGTCGTATTTGATTGGAATAGTTATAACTATAATTTCATTATCTTCAATTTTAGGAGTGTATCAATATCAATATTCATTTTTATCATATTTGACTTATTTTTTCAAAATAATATAGTGAAATCTTTGTACAGGAGTATATATGGCTATTGTCTATAAAACAGAATTTGCCGAAATAAAAGAACCGAGGAGAGGAAAAGTACGTGACATATTTGAATTGGATAAATATATATTAATTGTTGCTACTGACAGAATTTCCGCATTTGATGTAATTATGAACGAACCTATACCCGGAAAAGGTAAAATATTATCCCGGATTTCATCTACATGGTTTGACATGACAAAGCATATTGTAAAGAATCATTTTCTTTCGAACAATGTGGATGATTACCCGGAAGAATTTCGTAAATACAAAGAACAGTTGGATGGAAGGTCAATGCTTGTAAAAAAATGCAAGCCGCTTCCTATTGAGTGTATTGTGAGAGGATATGTCGCAGGTTCGGGCTGGAAAGAATATAAACAAAATCAAACAATTTGCGGGATAAAACTACCTGACGGTCTTCTTGAATTTTCTAAACTTCCTAAACCGATTTTTACACCTTCAACTAAAGCCGAAGTTGGACATGATGAGAACATTTCCCCGGAGCAGGCAAAAGATTTAATAGGCAAAGATTTAGGTGATAAAATTGAAGATTTGTCTGTTAAACTATATAAATTTGGAGCTGAATATCTCGAAAAAAATAATATTATACTTGCAGATACAAAATTCGAATTCGGGACAGATGAAAACGGAGAATTGTATCTCATCGATGAAGCATTGACACCTGATTCTTCAAGATTCTGGCTCAAAGAGGAATATGCTCCCGGAAAACCGCAAATAAATTTTGACAAACAGGTATTAAGAGATTACCTTGAATCGCTTGACTGGGGTAAACAACCGCCACCCCCAAAATTACCGAGTGAAATTATTGAAAAAACATTAGATAAATATAAAGAAGCTTATAAAAGAATAGTCGGCAAAGATTTTCCAGGATAAGATTAAAAACAATAATGAAAATTATCCGGAATAAAACAATTAAAACCTGAATCAGATAATGGCAGAATTTCAAAATATATATGAGATAAGAAAATCGGCAAGCCAATATTTCGACTGGCAAACATTTCTGATAACAATCATGTCTATAGCATTTGGATTAATTTCAATTTACAGTGCAACTTATGATGCAGGCATGAGTACTTATTTTTTCAAGCAATTAATTTACACCGGAATAGGAATAGGTATTATACTAATTTTCATGGTCTTGCCTGAAAGATGGCTACAGGCATATTCATTAGCATTTTTTGTGTTTATTATATTATTATTAATATCAGTTCTTATATTCGGAAAAACAATTTATGGTACAAAAGGATGGTTCCAGATAGGAAGCATAAGTATTCAACCTTCAGAATTTGCAAAACTGGCAGCTTTGAACCTGATTGCCACACACTTGTCAAGAAAAGGCACTGATATAAAAACATTCAGAGATTTCGGAATTGTAATATTAATATTATTGGCGCCATTTATATTGATTTTATTTGAGCCTGATTTTGGTACAGCAACGGTTTTACTCGCAATGTTCATCGGCATTCTGTTTTGGACAGGTTTCGATTTATTGATGTTGTTTTTTGTTATAAGCTTGCCGGTAATAATTCTTTTGTCATTAGTTAGCCCTATTCATTTCGTTGCAGCAGTGTCGGTTTATTCAATTGCTGCAGCCTTAATGAGGAAGAAAATAATTCTTACATTCGCCACAATATTAATAGTTTTCGTTGCCGGATATACGAGTCCATTGATTGTAGAACATCTGATGCCTCATCAAAAAAACAGGATTGATACATTTCTGAACCCTGACAAGGACCCGCTTGGCAAGGGTTATAATGTTATTCAATCAAAATTAGCTGTTGGAAGCGGCGGAGTTACCGGGAAAGGATTTTTACAGGGAACACAAACACAGTTGAGATATATACCGAAGCAATGGACAGATTTTATATACTGTGTACCTGCAGAAGAATTTGGATTTGCCGGGGGTGTCTTTGTTATTCTCTTGTTAGCAGGAATAATATTGAAGGCGACAAAGGCAGCTTTTGATTCCGAAAACAAGTATTTCAGCCTTTTGTCTTTCGGCATAGGTTCTGTATTTTTTTATCACACAATAATTAATATCGGAATGGTACTCGGGTTAATGCCTGTAATGGGAATACCGTTACCATTTATGAGCTACGGTGGTTCGGCTTTATTGGTGAATTGTGCATTTATAGGATTACTTTTAAATGCATTCAGGTCACAGAAAATAAAAGCTCAAAATAAATAATTAATTAAACCGATTCTTCATAGTGAACTATGAGATTAATTATAACAATCGGGGATTGCAACGGTGTAGGACTTGAAGTCCTAATCAAAGCAATTGACAAAATCTACAAATTGGAATCAGCTTTCGATTTTAGTTTCGGTATTGCCGGGAATAAAAGTACAATTAAAGAATACTGCGACCTGGCAGAATTGCCTGTTCAATTCGAAGGCAGCGGTTTGTGGATAGGAAATTCGTTTTGTGAGATAGTGGATATTAATACCCATGCCAGGGTGGAATTTGGCAAAAGCACACACGATGCAGGAAAATTAGCAATTGAATCACTTGATAAAGCAATCGATTTACTAATAGGGCATCATTATGACGCATTACTTACTTTACCGATTTCGAAATATTCTATGTACAATGCAGGGTGGATGTTTACCGGGCATACTGAATATCTTGCATACAAATGCAATATATCTAATCCTTTGATGATATTGTGCAGCGATAGTATTCGGGTAGCACTTGCAACAATACACGTGCCTTTCAAAGTTGTCCCGGAGTTAATAAACCAACATCATATTGCAGAGATGATAGAATCATTTAACTATAGTTTGTTGAAAGATTTTAATATATTGAATCCGAAAATTGCAATTTTGAGTTTAAATCCTCATGCTGGCGAAAATGCTACAATCGGCACAGAGGAAGTAGACATTTTAATGCCTGCTATACAAAAAAGTCTTTCAAAAGGTATTTATATTGAAGGTCCATTTGCATCGGACGGATTTTTCGGATTTGGACTATACAAGCAATTCGATGGAATTTTAGCTATGTATCATGACCAGGGATTAATACCCCTAAAATTATTATCGGAAGGTTCCGGTGTAAATTTCACAGCAGGTTTGCCGATTGTAAGGACTTCACCTGACCATGGCACAGCTTATGAAATAGCAGGCAAAAACCAGGCTGAACCAGAAAGCACATACCAGGCAATATTAACCGCCGCAACTGTGGTTAAAAACCGTTCTTTTCATTAATACCCTGTAATTTTAGCTGCTTTTAAAATAAAAATTTGTCAATTAGTCAAAGAATAAGTAATTTTGTATTCTTTAATATTTGTTAAATGTGAATAAGGTAGTATTTCGTGGAAACATCTGCAAAAATTACGAAATCTCTGAGAAAAGAAGACATCAATAAAAAGTGGTGGATTGTCGACGCCGAAAACCAGGTATTAGGAAGGTTAGCTTCACAGGTAGCCGCAATACTCAGGGGAAAGCATAAACCCGACTACACCCCACATATAGATTGCGGTGATTGTGTTATAGTTCTTAATGCCGATAAAATAAAATTGACCGGAAAAAGAGCTGACAAAAAAGAATACATGCATCACAGTTTGTACCCGGGTGGTCAGAAGATTGAAAAATATAAAATGGTATTAGAAACCAAACCATCCTTTATTTTAGAACATGCTATTAAAGGCATGCTTCCAAAGAACAGGCTTGGAAAGAAAATCGGAAAGAATTTAAAAGTTTATGCGGGTAACAATCACCCTCATTCTGCACAAGTGCCGGAAAATTTACAGTTTAAATATAATTAAATCAGCTTGAAAATAAAATTAAATTGATGGAGAATAAATGAAAGCCGCTTTCGGAACTGGAAGAAGAAAAACAGCAGTTGCACAAGCAAAATTGTTGCCTGGCAACGGAAAGATAACTGTTAACAAATTAGCCTTTGAGCAATACTTTCCAATTGAAGTTTACAGAATGCACGCAATTGCACCTTTGTATACAACAAGCAATGAAGGAAAATTTGATATAAATATTACTGTCAGAGGCGGCGGAAAAAGCGGACAAACAGGTGCTATTCAATTAGCCATTGCCCGTGCTTTATTTGCTTACGATGCCGAGCTTCATAAACAATTGAGAGAAGCAGGATTGCTGACACGAGATCCAAGAATGGTTGAACGTAAGAAATACGGTCAGAAGAAAGCAAGAAAGAGATTCCAATTCTCTAAACGTTAATAAATTGAATATAATATTTTTTTTAATAATCATGTTTCCGGATAACCTGTGTGTGATAGCGATGCTATTGAGCAGGTGCAAGAGTTGGAAATAAACTCTGCAAGAACGAAACAGCAGTAATAACACAAGGAGTAAAAATGAATCATTATGCAGACATCGAGCAATTGCTCGAAAGCGGCGCCCATTTCGGACACCTTACCCGCCGCTGGAATCCCAAAATGGAAAAGTATATTTTCGGCGAACGCAATGGCATTCACATTATCGATTTGCGTAAATCTCAAATTCTTATTGACATAGCCAGAAATGCAGTATATGACGCTGCTGCTAAGGGAAAAATAGTTTTATTTGTCGGTACGAAAACCCAAGCCCAGGAAGTAATCAAAGAACAAGCAAAACGAGGCGGAATGCACTATGTTACCGAAAGATGGCTCGGAGGTATGTTAACTAACTTTACTACTATCAGGAAAAGCATAAAACGGCTTACCTCTATTGATAAGATGGAAGTTGACGGAACTTTCGAAAAAATAACCAAAAAAGAAAAGCTGATGCTGTCCCGTGAAAGAGACAGGCTTAGAAAAGTATTTGGCGGTATTGAAGATATGACAAGACTGCCTGGGGCAATATTTGTAGTCGATATTAAAAAAGAACATATAGCAGTAAAAGAAGCAAAAATTCTTGATATTCCTGTAATTGCAATGGTTGATTCAAATTGCGACCCCGAAGAAGTTGATTTCCCGATACCGGCAAATGACGATTCAATTAAAACAATTGAAATAATATCAAAAATTATGATTGATGCTGTTCTTGAGGGTTCAGAATTAGCTAAAGCAAGACAGGCAGAATTTTCTGCAGAATCTGAAAGAGGTGCAAAAGAATCCGAATCAGGAGAGGACAGACCTAAGGTTCAGAGAAGGATGAGAGAGAGAAGAGCAGGCAAAAGCAGACAAAGAAGTTCAAGGGATGAGCATATTAAAACAGATGATGTCGAAGACATTCAGGATGCACCTGAAGAACAAACTGAAGCAGATTCGATTCAAGAGATAGAAGAACCTACTAACGAATAAAATTCAAAAAACAGGAATAAGATAAATAAGGAAATAAAATGGCAAATATAACACCACAAATGGTAAAAGAACTCAGAGATAAAACCGGTGCCGGTATGGGCGATTGCAAAATTGCCTTAAACGATGCAGAAGGTGACATGAATAAAGCTATTGAGATTTTGAGAAAAAAAGGAGCGGCATCGGCTTCAAAACGCTCAGACCGTTCTGCTAATGAAGGATTAATTGATTCTAAATTATCTGCAGATAAGAAAACTGCTGTTATTGTAGAAGTTAATTGTGAAACAGATTTTGTTGCGAGAAATGCAGAATTCGTGTCTTATGTTAATAAAGTATCAGATGCTTTGTTAGGGAATCATGCAGCTACTGTAGATGATTTGAAAAATGTATCTATTGGTTCGATGAAATTGCTTGATTTACACAATGAAATACTTGCAAAATTCAGTGAAAAAATTGAAATTCGCAGGTTCGAAAAATTTGCAACCGAAGGTATTTTTGCTGATTATATTCATGCAGGAAACAGGCTGGCAGTTGTCGTTGAGTGCAACCAGAAAGAACTCAATCCAAAAGCTTATTCGTTGCTCAGGGATGTTGCTATGCAGATTGCTGCAATGAATCCGCAATATATTTCAAGAAATGATGTGAGCAAATCAACAATTGAAAAAGAAATTGAAATTTATAAAGAATTTGCTATAACCGAAGGTAAAAAACCGGATATAGCCGACAAGATTGCTATTGGAAAATTAGAAAAATTCTTCCAGGAACAGTGTTTACTCGAGCAGACTTTTGTTAAAGACCCGGGTAAAGTCGTAAATGATGTAATCAAGGAAATTACCCAGGAAGCAGGTAATGAAGCTAAAATATTAAAATTCAGGAGATATTATCTCGGTGAAGAGCTTTAATTTACATTAAATTTAATCAAGCCATTATGACCAATAAATCAATTTCATAATGGCTTTTTTTTTGAGTCGTATACCCTATTGTTGCTTCCGAAAGAAAAAGTTAATAATTTTGATAATTATACATAAAGCATTTTTAAATTATTATGACACCTCATTTCAAGAGAGTATTATTAAAGCTCAGCGGAGAAGCGCTAATGGGCGAACAGAATTTTGGAATTGACCCGAACGTTCTTAAATTCTTCGCAGGGGAAGTTCATGAAATCTACCAATTGGGAGTACAAATCGGTATTGTTATCGGAGGAGGTAATATTTTTCGTGGTGTTGAAGCTGCCGCACATGGAATTCATAAAGTTTCCGGAGACCACATGGGTATGCTTGCCACGGTAATTAATTCAATAGCACTTCAAAATGCTTTAGAAGCCAGAGGCATTCATACAAGATTGCAGACTGCAATAAAAATGGAAGAAATTGCAGAACCATTTATCAGAAGAAGAGCCATTAGGCATCTCGAAAAACAAAGAGTCGTAATTTTTGGTGCAGGAACAGGGAATCCGTATTTCACTACGGATACGGCTGCAGTATTACGTGCCATCGAAATCGAAGCCCAGGTTGTTATTAAAGGCACGAGGGTCAACGGCGTTTATGATTCCGATCCTGAAAAGAATCCGGATGCAAACAGGTTCGACAAAATCTCATACAGGGAAGTAATGGATAAAAACCTCAGGGTTATGGACCAAACAGCTATTACTTTATGCCGTGAAAATAATCTCCCGATTATCGTTTTCAATGTCAATGAGAAAAATAATCTGCTGAAAGTAATAATGGGAGAAGAAATAGGTACTTTAGTGAAATAATTTAAAGACGGAATTTAATAATGATTTAAATAGAAAATTGAAATTGATGTCAAACAACAAGTGGATAAATTATGGACGTTAAAGAAGTTTTAAGCAAGACAAGAGATATGATGGGAAAATCGGTTGAATTTTTCAAAAGTCAGCTGGCAAAAGTCAGAACCGGTAGGGCATCTGCAACTCTTGTTGATAATGTAAAAGCAGATTATTACGGCAATCCCGCACCTATTTCACAGATGGCAACCATATCGGTTCCTGATGCAAGAACTATTGTAATTCAACCCTGGGACCGTTCGACATTGACTGTTATCGAAAAGGCGATACAATCTGCCGACCTTGGATTCAATCCTCAGAATGACGGCACTATAATAAGAATTCCTGTTCCGCCATTAACTGAGGAAAGAAGAAAAGAATTTGTTAAGGTATGCAAGAAATATGCAGAAGAAGGTAAAGTTGCTATAAGAAATATCCGCCGTGAGCAAAATGATGTTCTCAAGAAAGCAGAGAAAGACAAGCAATTGTCTGAAGATGATTCGAAATGGGGCGAAGAAGAAATCCAGAAAATAATTAATGAATACACAAAAAAAATAGATGAATTGCTGGAAAAGAAAGAAAAAGAATTAATGGAAGGATAGTGACAGAACACGTTTTATTATTACAGATAAATTTTATTAAAAGGTCAGTATTTATTAATTTTGCAGTTCATTTTCAGGGCTCATAGCTCAGTTTGGTCTAGAGCGCTTCCTTGACACGGAAGAGGTCACAGGTTCGAATCCCGTTGGGCCCACAAAAAAATAAATAATTTTCCTTTAATTTATAGTGACAATTAGCTGGATTTTTTTTCACTTTGGAAATATTATTATGGAACTCGAGGAATATAAACCAATCGCAATAACAAATGAAATAAAATTATCTTTTGAAGGCATAAAACTAGGTATTAATTTAATCAAAAATATTAATTATCTTAATACTAATTATTTCCCAATTTTTATTATACTATCTACAAGTATTGAAAGAATTTTAAAAATACTATTATTCTGTCATTTTATTGATATAAATCAACAAATACCTAATAAAGATTTCTTTAAAAAGAATTCGCACAATTTAAATAAATTATTAAAAGAAGTTAAACAAATTGCTGAGAAAAATTATTTATATCAAACAGCAGAAGCAAGAAAAAATGATTTGATATATTTGGAAAATAATAAGATTTTCCAGAAATTTTATACTTATTTAAATGATTTTGCTAATGGAGGAAGGTATTATAATCTTAATTATTTGTTAGAGCCATCAAATGATTTTGACCAAGATAGAAAGATGTCTGTTTTTATGAATGATTTATTTAGAGGTGATCAAGAAATCATAAAAAAAATATTGGAACCTCCTTTCGATTCTTCGATTTTGTATGATAATTTTGGCAAACTATTAATAAATCATATTAATAAATTTATGAATATTATTAGTTATTTCTTTACACAAGGTGCTTTTGGTAATAAAGCGAGACAGTACAGTGCTTTTTATGTAAATGATTTTTTGTTCAAACAAGATATAAATTTATAAATAAGAATCAATTAATTTATTAATAGTAGTAAAATTGGTGACTTGGTAGCAACTTTTTATATTTATAATTCAATTCTTAATAAAACCTTTTTCTTTTAACATATCTATATAATTTTCTTTGGTAAAAGGACATTCTAAAAACTTTTCAAAATTTTTTGAATCATCAAATTTTAATGGTTTTTTTATCATTCCCATCAAATAACTATTATATTCAATTAAATTATGACTGAAATAAGTTTTAATATCCTGTTTTTTACCATCAATAATCAAATAATAATATTCATGATGATCCTTATCTGAATAATAACTAAATCCTTTTTTCTTTAATGCACTTATAATATCCCTACTTTTCCATGGTCCCATTAATATATTCTGCCTTTACTAATTTTAACAATTGTTGTTTTAATTTTATTGCATTATCGGAAAGTTTTTTATCATCTTCTTTAGCAAAATTTTGATAAATAGAATAGAACATAAAAGCAAATGCATTTTCAGCTTCTTCTCTTGTTGAACCCCAAACTGTGATATCTAATTTATCATTTGTAATAATATAATTGTCTTCAATAAATTCAACTTGGCACTCAAGCTTTTCAATAAGATTAAAAATATTATCATTATATTTTATTATATCAGGTTTAAATGGATATGTATCATATTTTAATTCTTCAACATAAAAAATTTTTTTTATTTTTTGAGTTTTTATATCTAATAAATTACCTTCTTTTTCTATTTTCATAAAAGCTTGTATTGTAGCATAATTTTTCTTCTCAGGTTTTTCTTTTTTCGGAATATAAAAATGAATTTTTTCTTCCAATGGTAAAACTAGCCTTTTTTCGATTTTACCATTTTCTATTTTTATATTTAAATCATAATTTTTACTTTCATGTACAGTAGAAAATAGTGGTTCGAAAATTCTTTTTCTTTCAATTTTATTATATTTCTTTTTTAAATGATTTATATAATCTATATTATTAAATTCACCATAATAAATATCATCTTTAAATGATAAATATTTTTCTTTTTTCCATTCTTCTAAATCAAATTGAAATAATGTATCTTGTCCATTAGAAAAATTTGGAACAAGGGCTGCCTCAAAACTACTATATTTTAAGTCGACAATAAATAATTCAAGTTCATTTATCAATTTTTTAATTATTGAATCATTTTGTTGATATATTATTCTAAATTTTTTTGTTTTCAAGAATTCTATTTCAATAAAATTTTTATATGATTTGTTAATATTAGTTAAAACACTTATTACATCTAATATATTTATTGCTCCATTAAAGCTTTTTATAGGTTTAATTTGGAATCTCATTGCGATATCTAATAAATTATCATTCATGAGAGTAATAATAAATAATTTGGACTAATTGGAAAAAAATTGATTTATATTTTTTACATAAATAAATTTTTACATTTAATTTACAAATCAAATATAATAAACATTTTTACTTATTGCAATACTCGTATGAAATTATACTTAATTGTTTTGTTCTTTATTAAATATTTAAAAAGTATTGAGTTACTTAATTTTCTAAATCTCAGTCCTCAAATCTGATGAAGTTATTATTTTTCTAAAAATTTTATTAAAGTTAACATTCGCAAAAGAGGTAGAATACAATTTTTTTCACACTACCCTAATTCCATTCTTCAAAATTTCTTTAACAAATGGATTGTCTTCTGTGAAGTCTTCAGGTCGGAATGGATGAGTTTCAAGGTCGTAACTGCTTCTAAGAACCGGTCTGTCAAGTTTAATATTATCGAATAATCTTATACCTTCAAATTCATCAGAAATGACTGCCAAGTCAATATCATTGTATTTATGATAATTACCTGTTGCATAGCTCCCAAAAAGGATAGCTTGCTGAATATGAATTTTCTCCTTTTCAGCTTCATCAACAAAGCGATGAATTATATCTATTATATTAGCCGGGATTTTAACCATTGATATCTTTCCTTTAATTTAAATAAAATAATCAAACGAAAAATTAATTTATAAATTTTATGTAACAAGGTCATCCCTTCTCATATCATACACAAACTGGCTGAATTCGGCACTGAACATTATAATCAGAACAAAGTAATATACCCAGAGTGCAATTGATGCAAGTATTGCATAGGTGCCGTAAAACAAACCATACGCTGTCACACCGCTTATATACCATGCAAAAAGAAATCTCGATATTTCGATTAGCACTACACTAATCCCTATGCTTAAGAACCTGACAAAGCGGTTAGTTTTCTTGTTTGGCACAAACCTGAAAAGCAGGTAAAAAAGAAGGATAGATGAGACAATAGAAAACAGTGTCGAATATATTATTGAAAATATATTTTGTACATTTCCGGGGAGTGAATTTGACAGCAATTCCTCTGCAATGGTAATCAAAGGAAAAATGAATGATGCAAGTAATACAAGCAAGGAAATGGCTATAATCAGAAAAATATCTTTAATTTTATAAATAAAGAATATGTAAGGTGAAGGTATTTTAAAAATTCTGTTCAGCCCTGTTCGGAGTGAACTCAATAATGTTGATGAGAGCCAAAGTAATGAAATTATACCTATCCACCCCGCAATAGAACTTCCGGTTAAAATGCTGTTCACTTCTTCGATTGTTTTTTTGAGGAAATCAAATGTCTTATTATGAGGAGGAAGAACTCCTTCCAATGCCGTTTCAAGGAATGAAGAAACAGAGCCAATTTCGAATACCACATTGACGAAATAAATAGCAATTAGCAAAAGAGGTATAAGATATAAGAGTATATTGAATGCAATTCCGGCTGACACTAAGAACAGGTGATGTTGTTCAACACGTTCAAAATATGCTTCAAAACCTGCTACTACCCTTCTGAATCTTTTGTTTTTGATTCCAAGGAGATTCAGCAATTTAAGTATGTCCCTGTCTTTTATTTCGAGTTCGAGCATATTTTTTTAATTTATTTCTGAATTTAAGGATTAATTCCTGATACATTATTTATCATTACCTGCCCCTGATTAATTTTGCAATATATAAAAATGAAAATGAAAAATATTGCCGATATTTGAAAATAATGAATAATGTAAAATGAAAAATTAATAATGGCAAGTTTTGATAAAGTAAAGAAAATAATAGTTAGATTTATTATACTGATTTTTATTATTTCAGGTTGTGCAAATCCACAAGCTCCATCAGGCGGACCACCGGATAAAACACCCCCGATAATTACAGAACAGGAGCCTGCAAAGGGTACACTGAATTTTTCAGGAAAAGCTGTTACTATTAATTTTAATAAATATATGGATAAGAACAAAGTAAATGAGAATGTTTTTATCTCTCCCGATGTTCCATTTTCACTCGATTGGAGCGGCAAAGAATTAGAAATAGAATTTACTGATACTCTTTCAGCGAATACAACATATTCGTTAACACTTGGAACCGAATATACCGATTTACATCAGAATAAACCGGCAGAAGCATTTTCAATGATTTTTTCAACCGGGAATACATTAGACAGCGGAATAATTAAAGGCAGGTTATACGACAAAGAGCCGTCAGGTGTATTTATATTTTGCTATAAAATTGACGGGATAAACCCGGATACTTTGAATCCTACACATACAAAACCTTATTCAAGAATACAGGTTGGCACAAGCGGAAATTTTGAATTCCATGCTTTAAAAGATGGATTATACAGATTGATAGCCGTCAGGGATAAATTCAAGGATGGAATATATGATAACGGTATGGATGATTTTGGTGCCTGCGGCTGGGATATCAATCTCAGGCAGGATTCATCTGAGTATATTAGTATGAAAATCGGACCGGCAATAGACCAGATTGCTCCAATTTTAAACGGTGCGGAAGCAATAAGTAACCGGAGAATCTTACTTGAATTCAGTGAACCTATCGATACACTTTCAATCGATACTACTTTATTTATTATTTCCGATTCTCTGAATAGATTGAATACCGGAATAATTTCTGCAAATATTAGTACTAAGGGTGCTAATTATATAGAGCTATTATCAAATAATGAACTTGATACAGCAACAAAATGGTTCGTAAAGGTCAAAACCGGAATAAAAGATACTGTTGGGAATTCTATCCCGGATACTAATAACAAAAGTTATTTTTATTCGATTGACGAAAAGGACACACTGCTGCCAAAAATAATATATTCACCATTTAAAGATAGTACATTCAGCATTAATCCTGAACAAACTTTTGATTTTATATTCAATTGTGCAATCGAAAGAAATATAGCAGATAAAATCAGAATACACATGCCTGAAGGAAGCAAGGACATACCATTTGATTTAACATGGAAAGACGGGAATCATATATCAGTAAAGCCTAAGCAGGTATTAGTCAGCGATAATTGGTACACTCTCACATTCGATTTATCGGGAATTAAATCGACAAACGGATATATAATGAAAGATTCCACATTAAAACTCAGGTTCAAAACAAAAGACATCAGAAGCTTTGGCGGTATTACAGGCACTATCAAAGGGAATGAACTGAAAAATGAGAAATATATAATAAATTTAATTTCAAAAGATAAAATTCAATATTATACATCCCAAATAGAAAATGACGGCAAATGGGAATTCAAAAACATTCCTCCCGGATTTTATACTTTAGAAGTATACGTAGACAAAGACAATAGTGGTAAACATAGTTTTGGAAAGCCATTTCCATTTATATACTCAGAGAAATTTTATGTGTTTGAGAAGGAATATGAGATAAAACCAAGATGGAAGGTCGAAGATTTAATTTTAACATTGCCATAAAAATTCAGCAAATTTTATTTTAACTGTAATTTTTCTTAAAATCCCAATATTTGATTAAATTACTTTATCTGGTACATAACAGATAATTTATTATAATCCGGACATTCCACAGGGTTGGTAAAATATATTATGGCTGAATTAAATAATAAGGACAAAGTCATCATTTTTTTTGTAAATGCTTTAGAAAAAGCTTTTTCTAATTATAGTAAAAGATATAATAGCTGTATAAAAAATTTCTCTGATGATTCTGTTCATGATATAAGGGTATCAATCAGGCGATTTATTGCCCTACTTAAATTACTCGAATCATTATACCCTAATGAATATATCAGTCGTTTGAAAAGAGTGATTAAGCAACAGTTGAAATCATTCTCAAAATTAAGAGATACAGACGTACAATTAGGCAACCTGAAAGAAGTAATTCATAAAGAGCCGGTACTTTACACATTTTATAATAGTCTGTTGAAAAATGAAAATGATTTGATAAACGGAATTCGTGAATCACTCCCGGATTATAATTTAATTGAAATTGAGGGATTGGTTTTATTCATCAGAATGGAGCTAAAGAAGGCAATTACTGCAAATCCTGTGTCCGAAAATCAAATTATTACTTTTGCAAAGCAAGCTTTTACAAGGGTACTCGACCTATATGAGGAAGCAAACTCAGAGGATTTGGATTCGATACACAAAGTAAGACTTGCTTTTAAAAATTACAGGTATCTTATGGAAATTATTCAAGCTTTAGAAGCTGATAAAAATATTAATTTTGAAGCTATGAAACAGTTCCAGACTATATTAGGAAATATCCAGGATAATGTCGCTCTTTTGAGGGACCTCCAATCATTCATCAGTTTTCAGTGGGAAATACCTGACGATGCATACCACTTATCAATAGAAAATATACTTAAACAAAGGGAAGAATTAGTCAAAGAATTTTTTAATTATAAAAATAAAATTAAAGATTTATGGGATGATATTTACATTAAAAAGTCCGAATAATTCTGATTCAATGGCTAAATTTGTATTATAATGTATGACAGTTAATAAATCATTTAATCGAAAATAAAAAGTGAAGAAATTTTTATATATAATAATTTTAATATCTTTTTTAAAATTACAATCACTGGCAACTGATTTCAAATGGTCAGACCCTGTGAATTTAACTGAATTGAACTCAAGTTCAAATGACTTTGCACCGTCATGGAACAAGTTTCAAAATATCTTATTTTATAATTCGGATATATCCGGATATTCCAAATTTTATTCTTCTAAATATAATGATATAGGGAATTTTTCAGAACCAAAGCTCGTTAAAGGGGATATAAATCAGTCAGGAAATAATCAATCATTCATATCATTTGAATCAAATGATGTAGCCTACATTTCTTCTTTCAGATTGACCGCAAAACGTTCTTATATGAATATATATCATTCAAAATACAGAAAAATGAGCTGGACAATACCGGAAATAACCGATAGCCTGCAGTTCGATTCCTTTACTTCCCATCCAACTGTTTCACCTGACGGTTCATTTATGATTTTTTCTTCGGATAGAAATTCAGACCATAAAGAAACAGATTTATGGATGGCTTTCAAGCAGGATAACGGAAGCTGGGGTGCTATCATTAATATTTCAGAACTAAATTCACCTGGAAATGAAATTACACCTTTCCTCGCTTCAAAAGATACATTATATTTTTCATCAGATGGACAGGAAGGTCCGGGCGGATTCGACATGTTTATGTCAGTGTATGAAAATGGTAAATGGGGAAGACCGAATCCCTTGTCTGAATTGAATACAAACAACAATGAATCAGATATCACAATTTTACCTTCAGGAGAAATAATTTTTGCTTCGGACAGACCAGGTGGAAAGGGTAAACTTGATTTATATAAATCTCACAAGGAAGAAATAAAGGGGCAGATTGATTCATTAAAGGAAAAAATTGATATAAGAGTTGCATCACAGGTATTATCATTACAGTCAAAGAAAATTATTTCAAGTCAAACATTTTCAATCCCTTCATTTATTTTAAATTTTGTTGATGTCCCAAATAATTCAGGTCAGTTTTATAATCATCCTGATTCAGTATTCAATAAATTTATTGATATAATCGGTAGAAGGATGAGGGAGAATATAAATACTGAGATAGTTTTGAATTGCAGTCAAATTACTAAGTTCAAAGCCGGTAAAATCAAGCATTACTTAATAAATAATTATAAAATAGGTGAGAATAGGATTAATATTGACTCAAGTCTAAAGTCAAATACTAATAATAATGATGAACCTGTATTCCTGACTTCATCAAATACTGAACTTTTCGAATTTATTGAAACACAATCTGAGGTCGTATCCTTAAGCCCGCCGGTTTTGGAATTATCAATTGATGCAAGACCGAGGAATATTATTCGTAAATGGTTTTACAATTTACAAACTCTAAATAAAATAAATAAACATATATCTGAAGGAGATTCACTGCCTGCTGAATTTACTTTAAATTTGAATCCATATAAAAGCGATATATGTGAGTCTGACTCAATTATTATCAGTTTTGATTTAGAGGATAAATACAGTAATGTACATACTGAAAAACTTGCATTAAATGTAAATCATTCATCAATAAAAGAATCAAATTTATTCATTATTAATGGCAAAACTTATCAGCAGTATATAATATTCGCTTATAATAAAGAAAATTTAAATTATAATAATTTAATTGTTAAGCTGGGAACAAAATTAAATGAATTAACTGCTAAAAAGATTATTGTTCAATATTTTGAACAGGATAAAACTACCTCAACCACTGCCGAAGCAATTGCTTCAAATCTGAAAATAGAAAATATAAATGTTAAGACTGAATTTATCAACAACAATGACCAGCAAATTTCAAATAATTTGAAACCTTTCTTATTCAGGATTCTAATTGAACAATAGATTTCTATCTCAAAATCATCATTGGTTTTGATACAGTCTTTAAATCCTTTTGAATAACTAAGTGATACAAACCGGGAGTTAATGTTGATACATTAAGGGGAATTATTAATCTTCCTGATATACTTTCCTGATTCACAGAATTAATTAATTCCTTACCAAGATTATCAACAATTTTTAAATTTACTTTATTAAAAACATTATTTATTTCAATATTAACAAAATCCCCTGCAGGTTGCGGGTATAAATTAATTGCTTCATTATTATAATTATCATCAACTCCAACAGTACCTAACATAGCATTTTGCAAAGTTAGGGCTAAAGATTGTTCATTGTCATCTGCGGCTATGCAAACATTAAATGATTTAGTTTCTCCCGGTTGCATTTCTCCCGGAAATTTCATTCCAATCACCATACTAATATCACCAAGGTTATCGAATTGCAAATTTGTTCCACTCGTTAACGATTGTATCTGTAAGGGTTTTGGGAAAGATGAGGAAATGTCCGACAAACCGGCAGCCTGAGGTACAAAGGTGCTGTTCGGAGAATAGCAAGCAGCAGCAAATACAGGGTATTTGTTTTTATAACTTGCCAATTCGGCAGTAGCAGCTATTGATGCAAAAGTTTCAGGAATTCCTTCAGGGAATAACCTTACTAAATTTTGACTTGCATCAGGTCCAATATCCCAGTCTAATAAATACCCTACAGAAACATCATTTAAAATTTTACCCGATATGTTTTTAACATCGATAATTATCTTTGCGGCTGGTAATGTATCCGAAATAAAATGATAACTCTGGGTAATCTCTAACCCAATTTTATTAGCACCACTTAAAGAGTCTTTCACTATACCCAAATATCTTTCGGGTGATTTAAATGGCTTAACAGTATAAAAATCGTTATCATCATAATTTGAACCAAAGATTGAACTTACTGCATGAGTATTATTTTCCACAGCCATCAATCCTGCATTTGTATAAAGTTGATTCCCATAATCCTTATAAATAAATCCGACACCCTTGAGATTATAACTTGGTCCTCCGAAACCAAAGGTTCCCCTGTCTCCGACTGAATATTTTATTGGTTTATTGGCAAATGTTGTCACTTCGGAAGTTGGTGTAAAAGGTATCAGGAAAAAGTCATGGTAATTATTATCAGCATAAATATCTACCCTGAAAAAAACCTGGTTGAAATACTCTTGTTCAATTTTGAATTTAAAATATTCAATATATTTAGCTGTATTCCCAGTCCATTCTGAAATATTGACTTCCGGCTCTAATACACTAATTGAATTGATAGGGTCTTTTGCAACAGAAAGGACAAACCTTAAATTCGTTGCTGAACCAAGATAGTTAAATCCATTAATTTTTAGTCTTAAAGTATCACCTGTACTTGCTTTTTCAGTCCATACACCATCATTTGAATATAAATCTACTGATAAGGGCTTTATTGAAGGAATTGAGAAGGGTGCTATATCCAAAGCCCTTAATAAATTTAATCTGCCCGGTAAAATGGCAGAATATGTTGGATTCAAAGATGAGATATCATCTGTGCATTGTCTTACAAATTCGAGTGATTGTACGGCACTTAGTTCAGGATATTTTGACCTTATCAAGGCTACTGCAGCAGCTACAACAGGAGATGCCCAGGAAGTTCCTCCAAAAGAATTATCATAACCATTATCGTTTTTGGTATAGTAATTCCCTTTCCCGGGTGCCATAATACCAATATGTGAACCGAGAGAAGTTGCCGATGTTACCTCATCACTTTGGTCAACTTCTCCAACACCAAGCACTCCCCTATAACCGGCAGGGTAATAAGCCTGGATACTGCCGTATCCGTTCCCGCCTGCTGCTACAATAGCTACATCATTTGCAATCGCATAGTCTATTATTGATTGGTCAACTTCCGAGAAAACTTTGACTTTTCCCCAACTGCAATTAAGGACCTTTAATTTTCTGGCTGCTGCATATAAGATTGATTCATAACCATAAGGCAGATGTTCAGGGTCTGAATTTGTGGCAATTTTAATTGGAAAAATTCTGCATTTTTTTGCAACTCCTGCAATTCCTTTTGTGTTATTAACAGTAGCACCGCATATCCCTGCTACATTAGTTCCATGCTCATCATTTCCAGTGAAAGTATAATCAGGTTTTTCGTTATCTTCAACATACGAGAAATTATATCCTTTAAAATCATCAATATAACCGTTCCCGTCATCATCAATGTTGTTATCCGGTATTTCACCCCAATTCGGAGCTATTGAATTTCGCAGGTCTTCATGTCCTTGGAAAACTCCATTATCACTTATTCCTATTACTATTGAAGAATCACCCGAAAAGCCATTGTCCCATGCCTCGATTGCATGAATTGTAAATAACATATCCTGGTTTGTAACATAAGGGTCATCAGGTACCGACTGAATAACATCTAAACAGTAGGGTTCAGCAATTTCAATATTATGATTGGATTTCAATAGCTGCCTTGCATATAATTCAGGAACTAAATCCGAATCATAATGAATAATATAAGTTCTCAGCAAAGGTTCTTCTGCTTTTTGTATTTTTTCAATTTTTTCTGGTTTTTCACTTAAAATGCTGTTTTTATTATTTTTTATACACTGACTTTTCTCGAGTAATGGTCTTACCAATCTTATACCAGTTCCGGAAATTAAGTCATTAGCCTTTTCATAGGAATCCACAGTTTTCTTAAATCTAATAATGAGTGTATTTGAATATACTTCGGAAATCCTGCCAATTTTGCTATCAGGTTGTAATATTATATTTGTATTAAGTGAGCAGACATTATCTATATGAATTAGAAAAAAATATGCTGTAAATAACAAGTATAAAAAAAACTTCATATAAAACTCGAAAATTTGAAAAAAAACATTTAATTTGAATATTCAATCAATCATATTCTGATTTTTTATTTTCAAAATTATAAAAACAAAATATATTATAATATTTTCTATATGAATCAAGACAATCAAATACAAGAATATATTGTAACTGCCCGAAAATGGCGTCCACTAAAATTTATTGACGTAATCGGACAGGAACATATCACAATGACACTTAAGAATGCAATTCGTCTCAATCGTAAACACCACGCCTATTTATTCAGCGGTCCGAGAGGTATAGGGAAAACAACCTCCGCAAGGATTTTGGCAAGAGCCCTAAACTGTTCAAATTTAATTGATTACGAACCGTGTAACGAATGTGAATCCTGCATTTCAATTCTCGAAGGAAGGTCATTGGATGTTATTGAAATTGATGGTGCATCGAATAATAGTGTAGAAGATGTAAAAAAAATCCGTGAATATGCAAAATTTACACCTGTATCAGGAAAATATAAGATATATATTATTGACGAAGTGCATATGCTTTCGACTTCTGCGTTCAATGCACTTCTCAAAACCCTGGAAGAGCCGCCTCCTCATATGATATTTATTTTTGCCACTACCGAACAGCATAAAGTTCCTGCAACGATTTTAAGCAGATGCCAGAGACATAATTTCAAAAGAATCGAAATCGATAGGATTAGTACACATTTATCCAATATAGCCAAAGCTGAAAAAATTAATATAGATGAAGAATCGCTAATAACAATTGCCAAAAAAGGCGATGGTTCTATGAGGGATGCACAGAGCATATTCGACCAGGTTGTTGCCTTTTGCGGTAATAACATAGTTTATACCGAAGTTTCAGATGCACTACACCTGATTGACTATGAGTTCTTTTTTCGAATCAGCAGAGCTATCAGGGAGAAAAATGTAAACGAAATGTTTTCAATATCAAATGAAGTTATTACAAAGGGATATGATATTCTTGAATGTATTGGCGGATTGCTGGAGCATTTCAGAAATCTGCTTGTAATTAAGGTATCTGAAAATAAAACCCTGATAGAGCGATCATCATCCGCAATAGAAAAATTGGAAGAAGAAGCATCATTTTTCAGCAAGGCTGATATACTCAGGATATTGAATCATATTGCTTCGGCAGAACAATCACTGCGGTATAGTCCTCAACCCAGGATAAAATTTGAATTGGCTTTGTCACAGCTTGCTTCTATGGATTCTGCTGTTGAGATTGCTACTATACTTGATTTTTTAAATAATAGCAAAGGTGATTCGGGAGTTCTATCATCAAAAGTTCAGCAAAACTACCCTATTGTTCAGACTAATTCTCCGAAGACGGAAAAAAAAATTCTGAATGAACCGGTTGAATCTTACTCATCAGGTAAATTTAATACTGTTTCTGAAAAACAAGCTAAAGCAAATACTTCAAGAAATTCTCTAGATAAGGAAATTCTTGAATCCGGATGGGTTGGATTTTTATCCAAATATGGGAACAAAGATACAGGATTTTATATGCTTAACCACGGTGAATTAGTGTCGCCAATCTTTTTTAATGGCGAAATTATTCTCGAAACCAATGAGCAATTTATTTTTGAATTATTCAATAAAAGAACTCATGATTTGGAAAAATTACTTTCAGAGTTTTATAGCGGAGATGTCCACGCAAAATTTTCATTCGGAAAATCAAAACAAAATGATACAAAAGTTGATTCCGGTAAACCTATAGATTCAGTAGAAAGTGTTCAGGGTTTGGAGATTCTTGGTAAACCTGAAACAAAAGCAACAAAACATAATGATAATTTCTCTGAACCGGATAATTCCGATAAAACACCTATTGAACAAGCAATTATTGATATGTTCAATGCTAAGGAAATTTAATGCAATTTGATTCGTTAAATGAATAAATGATTTGTTAATTTCTATTGAATAATTAAATAAAGATAAATAAAATGGCATTAAATATCAAAATTAAAGCACCCGATTTTAAAGCTTTAACTGATGAGGGTATCGAATTTAAACTTTCATCGCTGAAAGGTAAATGGGTTGTATTATATTTTTACCCTAAGGATAATACTTCCGGTTGTACAGTCGAAGCATGTGATTTCAGGGATAATATGGCACGGATAACAAAAGCCGGTGCAGTGGTAATAGGAGTCAGCCCGGACAGCGTTAAATCACATGATGGATTTAAATCTAAATTCAATTTAAATTTTGCTTTGGTCAGCGACACCGATAAAGAAATATGTAAATCCTATGATGTGATGGGGGAAAAAAGTCTTTACGGAAGAAAATTCGTCGGGGTAATCAGAACTACTTATATCATTGACCCGCAGGGTATTATCGGGTATGTAGACCCCAAAGTCAGTGTTAACGGGCATGTTGATGCAATTTTAAATAAATTAAAAGAACTAAAAAGTAATTAGCTGATGATAGATACTCATGCACATTTAAATTTTGATGTATTTAAAGATGACATTGACGATGTTTTTGAAAGAGCAAAATCCGAAGGTATTGAATCAGTAATTGTACCAGGTGTTGAACCTTTTAATTTAAATTCAATTTTGGATTTTGCCAGGTCAAAAAAGGAAATTTTCTGTGCTATGGGTATTCATCCCCATAATGCAAAAGATACTAATGAATCGGATATAATGTTTGTGGAAAAAAACAGTAATGATAATAAAGTTGTTGCTATAGGTGAAATAGGTTTGGATTATTACTATGATTTTGCAACACCTGATGAGCAAAAGAAAATTTTTGTCGAACAGATAGAAATCGCAAAGAATAAAAATTTACCTGTTATTGTCCATAACCGTGAAGCTGATGATGATATTTATAAAATTTTAAGAGACAAACAGGATGGAAATCTCAAAGGTGTTTTACATTGTTTTTCCGGCAATGTTGATTTTTTGGAGAAAGCTGTAAATTTGGATTTCCATGTTTCATTCACTGGAAATATAACTTTTAAAAAAGTAAATCTGGATGATGTTGTAAAAAAGGCACCTTTGGACAGAATTTTATTGGAAACTGATTCGCCATTTATGACACCGGTTCCTTTCAGGGGAAAACGAAATGAACCATCTTATATTAAATTTGTAGCAAATAAAATTGCAGAAATAAAAAATATATCAATGGAAGAGGTAATCTCGATGACTACGGCAAATGCAAAAAAACTGTTTGGAATTATTTCAATTATCTTATTTATGATGTTTTCATCTGTATTCTTATATTCACAGAATACTGATGCCGATAATCCCGGTAATGAAGAATTTGTAAATCCATTTCATAAATTTATCGGTATCGGACCAATCATAGGATATAATACGATAGTTGAAGAATACCAAACCTCAAAAGTTGCTCAGAATGTTACCTATGAAGGATTGTTTGCTTATGGTGGTTCCGTGTTTTATGGATTACTCGATTACTGTTTAATTGATGCAACATATATTTATTCAAAAAATACAAAAATAACAATTGACTTTCCTACTATAGAACCATATACATTTAATATTTTTGAGTTAAGTTCAAATTGGATTGTAAATCCATATTCCAGGGTAAATTTCTTCGGCACAATTGGATATACTGCAATTTTTAGCACAATCAATAAAGAAGAGAAAGATGCAAGTTATATAAATTTTGGACTTGGAATTTGTTTAAACCTTGATACAAAATATGGATTGATTAATGGTCTTTTAAGCATCAAAATTAACCAATTGTTATCAACACTAAGCACCTATTATCCTCCAAATTCCAAATCACCGGCAGATTTAACTCATTATTTTTCAATACCGAGGTTTGGAGTAGTGTTTTATCCAAAATTTAAATAATTTCACCGAATATAACTGAGAGGATTCAAACGGGTGCTGCCCTGCCACAATTCAAAATGCAGCGAGGCTCCGTCAACCGTCTCGCCTGTTCTTCCTATTACTGTGCCTTGCTTGACTGATTGGTCTTTCCGTACATTAACAGTTGAAAGATTTGCATATACGGTTCTTATGCCACCTCCATGATTTATTATAATTAGAGTGCCATATCCCGGAAGCCAGTGAATTAATGAAACAACTCCATCAGCAGAAGCAATTACAGGAGAACCTACATTTGCAGAAATATCGACCCCGGGATTATCAAAAACAGTGTTTGTCTCCGGATTTTTATTTGCTCCGTAATATTTAGAAATGGACCTTGAATTAGTTGGCCAGACTAATCTTCCAATAGAAGTTCTCTTAGTTTCCGAAGGAATGACAATAGAGACATATTTTTCATTTGAAGTTTTGTTTTCGCTTTTGAGTTTTGTCTCCTTTGTTGTAGTTTTTGAAGTTATTGACTCGTTTTTCTTTTTTTCTTTTGCAATTTCATTTTGGATTAACTGGTTAACTATTCCCTTTAGCTTACGCGCACTATTTTGCATATCACTTAGTTGTTTTGCCAGGAGGTTTTTGTCTTTTCTGATTTGACCGATTTTGACTTCCTGACCTGCAATAGTTTTCTGAACTACTTTATTTTCAAATTCCTTTTTATTTTTAATTACAAATTGTTCGTTGGTTTTATCAAGATATACATCTTCTTTTCTGCTAATGGAATCGCTTGTATTCAAAATCTCATGTGCTAATTCAGCCATATTCCCTGTCAAATGCCTCATATAGACTTCCTTTTGAATTTCAGGCAAAGGAGTTGCTAATAATGTTGCAAGAAGATTGCTATTTGAATTTATATTTAAATAGTATTCCTTAAGCAAAGAAGCATATTCCCGTCTTAATCTGCCAAGCTTGTTCTTAAGTGTTTCTTTTTGATAACGTAATACTCCGATTGTGTCCTGAAATTCATCAATCTTTTTAGTCAGTGTATTTATATCTTTCTTAAGGATTGTGCTTTTATGTTTATGCTGATTCAATTTCGATACTTCTGTTTTTTCTTTTGTTTGAAGATTATTTAATTTTTGCTTAGTTTCAGATATTGATTTTGTAAGCTTATCCAGGTCTTTTTGATGCTGTTTTAAATCGCCCTTTTCATTGAAATACTGATTTTTATTTGATGACAACCGGTTTATTTTATTTTTACTGTTAGTTTTTTTTGTGTTTACTTTTTTATGACCGGTGGTATTATTTTTTTTCTTTTTTAATACTGATGATTTTTTGGATTTTTGTTTTGCATATGCAGTATTAAAATCACCAAAATTATAAAAGGCAATGAAACTACATAAAAATAATATAAATAACTTCTTTCCCATAAAAATTAACCATTTAAAATCAAATCAAATCGGTTTTAACTCTTTTAACTGATGCACCAATAGAATTTAATTTATCTTCAATACTTTCATATCCCCTGTCAATGTGGTAAATTCTTAGAATTTCGCTTTCTCCTTCGGCAACAAGTGCGGCTAAAATCAGGGATGCACTTGCCCTTAGGTCGGATGACATAACTACTGCACCTGTTAGCTTTTTTCCACCTTGAATGATTGCGGCATTTTCTATTACATTAATATCAGCACCGAGTCTTTGAAGTTCAGGTATGTGCATGAACCGGTCATGATAAATTGAATCTGTTACCTTCGATACACCATCTGCCATTAACATATATGCTGTCCATTGTGCCTGAATGTCTGTCGGAATACCGGGATATACAGAAGTAATCAGGTCCACAGGATTCGGATTATCACCCATTTTCATTGTAACTGAGTTCTTTTCAACATTCAATTTACAACCCGTTTCCTCAAGCTTCGAAAATACAGCAGTCAAATGGGCCGGGTTAATGTTTTCAAGCCTTATTTCTCCTTTTGTCATTGCTGTAGCAATAAGATATGTCGCAGCTTCAATCCTGTCAGGTATTGTTGATTCATCCACAGGATATAATTCATTCACACCTTCAATTTCTAAAGTAGTTGTTCCGACACCATTAATTTTTGCTCCCATTTTTACAAGCATCTCTTCGAGAGCAGTAATTTCAGGTTCGATGGCAGCATTAGTGAGTAATGTCGTACCTTTTGCAAGTGTTGCAGCCATAAGTACATTACCTGTAGCTCCAACCGAAGAAATATCGAAATGGAAATTAGCGCCTTTCAAACCTTTCGTCTGTGCATTGACATATCCACCTTCAATATTGATTTCAGCACCAAGTTTTTCTAATCCTTTAAGATGCAAATCCACAGGTCTTGGACCCCATGCACATCCTCCCGGAAGAGATACTCTTGCTTTTCCGAATCTTGTTAACAGAGGACCAAGAACATAAAAGGAGGCTCTCATTTTCTTGACATGTTCATAAGGAGCTTCAAAACTTGTAATCTCTCTTGAATCAATCGTAAGTGTATTCCCGTCGAAATCACAATTTACACCCATCGAACTGATTAGTTTCAACATTGTCCATATATCATTGAGATTAGGAGTGTTATAAAGATGATAAAAACCCGGTGCAAGTAGAGAAGCAGGCATTAAAGCCAATGAACCGTTCTTGGCTCCTGATACATTCAATGTACCTGAAAGTCTTCTTCCGCCTTCAATAACAAATTTGTCCATAAGTGACGTAAATTAATTGGAAATATGCTGCAAATGCAAATTAAGATAATTTCATAAAAAATCAAACCATTAAAATAAATTTTGCACTATGAAGAAAAATATTTAATTTTATTTTATCGTTGGAGGTGCTTCGCCTGGAGAATATTGCGGGGCTGAGATTAAACTCAATGAACCTGATCCGGATAATACCGGCGTAGGGATAACGATATCTCAACTTTCACAAAACCAACAAAATTTCTCCTAATTAAGCTTTCAACGTGGCATTTTATTTAACATTTTTACAGGAGATTGCCATGAGAAAGGTTTTATTTATTTCAATTATCATTTTGATAATTTCATATTCTTATTCTTTGTCTGATAATAATTCAGATACAACTAAGGTGTTTAGAACACCGAGCATTACAGTTACTACAACAAGGGCTTTAACAGGTATTAGTCCTGTTCCCTTCTCGGAAATGTCTAAGGATGTGTTAATGCACATTTATAATGTCAGGGATATTCCCGATGTGATTAGTGAATTACCCTCGATTTTTTCCTATTCGCAAAACGGTAATTCCATTGGTTATACAAATCTGACTATGAGAGGATTCGACCAGAGAAGAATCTCAGTGATGATTAACGGCATTCCACAAAATGACCCAGAAGACCACCAGGTGTATTGGATTGACTTTCCTGATATAGGCTCCAATCTCGATAATATACAGGTGCAAAGGGGTGCAGGATTGATTAACTACGGTGCCGCTGCCATTGGAGGAAGTATCAATCTAACAACTTCAAATTTCACCAAAGAAAAAGGTATAACTTTATATTCAGGTATTGGATACCAGGAATATACAAGTGGCTCTGAAACTGCCTATCAACCGACTTTGAGCAAATTTTCACTTGAAGTATCATCCGGGATGGTTGACAAATATGCTTTTTATGGTAGGTTGTCAAAAATCAATTCCGAAGGCTACCGCGACCGTTCATGGACTTATATGAACAGTTATTTTCTTAGCGGTGCAAGATTCGATAAAAATTTCAGCACTCAAATTAATATTTTTGGTGGACCGATTACCGATGGATTAGCCTATACAGGTTTGCCTAAAGCTTATGTTACCGACCCTGCCTTGAGGAGAAGTAATCCGAATTACTGGAATTATGATACAAGCGGCTCAACAGTTGAATATATACAGGAAAGAAGAAAACAGGAATCGGAAGAATTTTCCCAGCCTCATTATGAATTACTTAATGACTGGTACATCAGCGAATCATTAACTTTCAAATCGGCATTATTTTATTATTCCGGGAAAGGATATTATGATTACGACGGTACATGGGCAGATGGGTATTTAACCGGCTGGCTGGAAAATGATAATTATAAGTTCAGGGATTCAACACTAATAAATTCATTAATCAGGGCAACAGTTGACAACAGCCAAGGCGGCTGGATTCCCCGCCTTTTATGGGACCATGGAACTGGAATTCTGACGGTAGGTGCTGAATTAAGAATCCACCGTTCCGAACATTGGAGTAATATAATTTTCTCAGAAAATCTCCCGGAAAATTTTAATCCGGATTACAATATTTATTATTACAATGGCAAAAGAAATATTTTTTCCTTTTTTGCGAGAGAGAGCTATAATATTAATGAAAAACTGATGGTAAGCGGTGAAGTCCAGGTAGTAAACCAATCTTTTGCCATTTCGGGTGAAAAGGCTGGAAACAATTACACAAAATATTTATCAGTGAATGGTGACACTGTTGGAAATGGAGCAACACTTTTCGATATAAATCATTTCTTTATCAATCCGAGAATCGGATTAAATTATAATTTTAATGGAAGAAACAATCTTTATTTTCTTGGAGCATATACGAGCCGGGAACAAAGAATGAGGAATTTCTATCCTGCCGACGATATTTATTTCGGAGGAACACCTCTATTCGAAGGTGATACATTGAACGGAACCAGGAGATATGATTTCACTAAACCAATTGTTAAACCTGAGTCAATGCTTGATTTTGAAATTGGGTTTAACACTAAAGGAGATGATTATAATTTTAGCTTCAATTTATATTGGATGGAATACTTCGATGAACTTGTCAAGAGCGGAAGGGTTGATATCTTTGGCAATCCGGTTGATGGCAATGCTCCACGAACAAGACATTTCGGTATTGAGATGGAAGGATTTTATAATGTAATTGACAAACCTTATGGTAAGTTTTCAATTTCAGGGAATTTCACATACAGTCAAAATAAAATAATCGAATATGATTATATAACATCATTAAATGAGAAAATATCTCTTACTGACAATCCTATTGCAGGTTTCCCCGATTTTATAAGTAACATAAGATTGTCTTACATTTATAAAGATTTCTATATTTCATTACTTGCAAAATCTGTAGGTGGCTTCTTTGGAGAAAAAATCGGCGAGTTCCGTTCCGATAATTACGGAGATTTGATAAATTCAGATACAAGATTAAAAAATCAATTGTTAAAAGATTACA
This sequence comes from Ignavibacteriota bacterium, assembly GCA_016219595.1. Lineage (GTDB taxonomy): Bacteria > Bacteroidota > Ignavibacteria > Kapaibacteriales > UBA2268 > XYC2-FULL-35-21. The sequence goes on from JACRLY010000044.1 coordinate 34,582, forward strand.
ACTATTATATCGATAATAATATTGAAAATTATTTCACATTAAATGCAGATATATCTTATACTTTTAGTGATATATTATCACTCCAAAGAATAAAATTACATGCACAGATAATAAACTTGTTAAATCGCTTATATGCCGGAGGAGCAGAAGGAAAAGAATTCTTCCCCGCTGCAGAAAGAAGCATATTTTTAGGAATTGAATTAGGAATTTGAAACTAATTTCAAGTACTTTAAGATAGTGGTTAGGCAATATAATGCCTGATCACTATCTGATATTATAATCCAGTTCTGAAATACTCTTGAAATACAATTCAAAAAGATTAGAAATAATTAGTTTTACAAGTAAAAATTAATTTTGAAAAATCGAATAAATCTATTATATTGCAAAGCTCTATACAGAATTATTTGAAAATTTTAGCCATATAATTAACGCCATGGCTGGCAAACTTTTAATTAATTATTTTTTTTGGAGCTTTAATGTCAGAAACAGAATCAGTTATTAATGATGAAGAAATAATCATTAATGAAGTACCCCAAACAGAAACCGAAACACATTTTACACAAATTCACACAACACCTAATATACCTTTAGGTTCTTTAATTGAATATAGTTTCGATAATCTTGAATTAGATGATAAATCTTTTGAATCATTGTTTGATAAAACAATTACAAAAATCAAAGAAGATGAACTCGTAAGCGGTAAAATTCAAAGCATATCAAAAGATGAAATTCATGTAGATATAGGATTCAAATCATTTGGTATAATACCCAGGGCTGAACTATTAAATGCTGAAACTCTTCAAATCGGTGACAGGATTGATGTATATATCGAGAAAATGGAAGATGCCGATGGTAAATTAATACTTTCCAGGCGAAGAGCCGATTTCATGAGAATCTGGGACGATATTATCAGGTTATATGACAAACAGGAAATTGTACCTGTAAGAATCCTTAGAAGAATCAAAGGCGGAATGGTTGTTGACCTGCTTGGTATCGAAGCATTTCTCCCCGGTTCACAAATAGATGTTCGTCCGGTAAGAGATTTCGATAGCTGGGTCAGCAAGACAATTGATGTAAAAGTTGTTAAAGTTAATCATCCGAGTGAAAATGTTGTTGTAAGCCATAAAGTTCTTCTTGAAGAGCAATTGAGCGAACAGAGAAATGAAATAGTTTCGAGACTCGAAAAAGGACTTGTACTCGAAGGAACTGTCAAGGCAATTTCCGATTTCGGAGTATTTGTTGACCTGGGCGGTGTTGACGGTTTAGTTCATATTACCGATTTATCCTGGGGTAGAGTTACTCATCCGAGTGAAATAGTCAAACTCGACCAGATTGTTAAAATTGTCGTCCTTGAGTTCGACGATGATAAGAAGAGAATTTCACTTGGCATGAAACAATTAACACCACATCCGTGGGATACAATAGGAGAAAAATACGAACCGAATACGAGAGTAACAGGTAAAGTAGTTAGCCTTACAGATTATGGTGCATTTATTGAAATCGAAAAAGGTATCGAGGGATTAATTCATATTAGCGAAATGTCCTGGACACAGCACGTCAAGCATCCTTCACAGATTGTTTCTATGGGACAAATTGTCGAAGCTGTTGTTCTCAATATCGATAAAACTGAGAAGAAACTTGCTCTTGGTATGAAACAGCTCGAACCTGACCCATGGGCAGATTTGATGCAAAAATTCCCGGTTAACTCATTGCATAAAGGAATTGTTAGAAACCTTACAAATTTTGGTGTGTTCATCGAACTCGAACCGGGAGTTGACGGATTAGTTCACATCAGTGATTTGTCATGGACAAAGAAAATTCGCCATCCCGGAGAATTCGTTAAAAAAGGCGATGAAATTGAAGTTACTGTTCTTAGCATCGACCCTGAACAAAGAAGAATTGCTTTAGGTCATAAACAAATTAAAGAAAATCCATGGGAATTTTTCCAGGAGAGATATAAAGTTGGTGCTGAAACAGAAGCAAAAATCGAAAGAATTATTGAAAAGGGTGTCATTGTAGAATTACCTGAAGGAGTAGACGGATTTATACCCGTTTCACAGCTTGCATTTGCTCCGGTTAGAATTATAAGCGAGTACTTCAACATCGGTGACAAACTTCCGATGAAAGTAGTTGAATTTGACAAGGAAGCAAAGAAGATTGTTCTTTCTGTAGTAGAATTCTTAAGAGGCAAGGATAAAGCTATAATCGATGATTACATTGCTCAGCATCCTGTTCCTAATTCCGAGAAATTTGCTAATGACCCTCATTTCAAGATAGAATATCACAGCGATGAAGCAAAAGCTGCTGTTTTCGATTTTCCTGAATTCGAGGAAATTAAAAGAGAAGCCTATCCCGAGGAATTAGAGACTGTACCTGCTCCTGAACAAGTATTTGAAGAGCCTGCAGCAGTAACCGAAAATGCTGTTGAAGAGGCAGAAACAGAAGAAGTACAGTAATTTATACTTAATTTTTTTAAATCAGGCAGGCAATTAAGCCTGCCTTTTTTTATTTTTGTCAATTGATTTTGGTAATTAACACTTATAATATTAATTATGATTAAAGTATCAATAATTACAATAGGCGATGAAATCTGTATTGGACAGATTATAAATACAAATGCAGCATGGATGGCTTCCCAATGCACAACAATCGGGGCAAAGGTCATTAACCATATCGTAGCAGAGGATGAAAAGGAATCAATTATTCAGGCATTAAACAAATTAACAGAAAAATCTGATTTCATTTTACTTACAGGAGGTTTGGGTCCGACTCATGATGATATTACTAAGCAGGTATTATCGGATTATTTTAACGACAAACTTGTAAAGCATGAACCTACATATAAAAAACTTGAGGAAGCATATAGTAAAAGAGGTACTGAATTTTTAGAAAGAAATAAAGGTATTGCCAATATGCCATCAAAATGCAAAGTTCTCACAAATAATGCAGGTGCGGCTCCCGGGATGCTATTCAAAACAAATAATAAATTTATAATATCAATGCCCGGTGTCCCTGCCGAAATGAGAGACATAATGGCAAATCATGTTCTGCCATTAATAAAGAAAGAAATTGAAAATAAACAATCTGATGTTGTTTTATATAAAACTTTGAATACAATCGGTATACCTGAATCACACCTTGCTGATTTGCTTGGAAACCCGGAAGATTTCATGGAAGGTGGTACTCTGGCTTTTTTACCATCATTCAAAGGTGTAAAACTTAGAATCGGTTATAATTCGGAAAACATGACACTTGCTGCGAAAAAGATAGAACAAATTGAGGATTATATCCGGAAAAGAGCCGGAAGGTTTATATCAAGTACAGGAGAAGAGGGAATTGCTGAAACAGTCGGAAACTTATTAAGAAAAAATAAAAAAACCGTTTCTGTAGCAGAATCATGCACAGGTGGTATGCTTGGAGCATCATTTACTGATATTCCCGGAAGCTCGGATTACTTCATGGGTGGTGTGATTGTTTACAGTAACGATGCTAAAATTAAGATGCTGGGAGTTAATCCAAACACAATTGACAAATTTGGAGCAGTAAGCGAAGAAACAGCTATTGAACTTGCAAAAAATGTCAGGCTCAAATTTAATACGGATTTTGGAATTAGTGTAACAGGAATAGCCGGTCCGGGAGGGGGAACATTAGATAAACCTGTCGGCACTGTTTGGCTCGGATTAAGCGATAAGGAATCAACAGCAGCAGTAAAATATGTTTATAGCAATGACCGTAATGTCAACAGGGAATTATTTACGGGCAGGGCTCTGGGTATGCTATACATGAAATTGATGGAAAATAAATAATTAAAATTATCAAATAATAAGTGTAAAAAATCTTCTCTACAATCAAATTTTATGGGAATTGGAAAAAGGTATGAAATATTTTATTGTTGTTATTTTGTTTTTCATTTTGTTTAACAAAAGCTTACTGTCAAATCAGCAGGTTGATAATGCTCAAAAAGCGAATGAACTTTATTTATTAGCGATTCAAAGTATTAACTCAGGCAAATACGACGATGCAATCATCAAATGCGACAGTGCAATGTTATTAAATCCCGAGCCGATTGCCTATCCATACGAAAAAGCACTTGCTTTATATAAGAAAGATAAATTCGAGGAATCAATTAAAATCCTTGATTCCCTTACTAATCACAAAGAAGTGAATCCGCAGGTCT
>JACRLY010000044.1:38906-48686 GCA_016219595.1 Ignavibacteriota bacterium
ATGAATGATGGCGAAAAATCTCTTGAAGTTTATAGTAACGGATTATTAAAGTTCCCAAGGTCAGGAAGACTTTATTATGAAATCGGGTTAAATTATTTTTCGCAGAAAGAGATGAGGAAAGCTTTGAGCAACCTTGAAAAAGGTGTTTTCTATGAACCTGCATTTTCAAATAATTATTCAATTCTTTCAAAGTATTATTTCATGTCCGGATTCACAGCATGGTCTGTACTCTATGGTGAGATTTTTATAAACCTGACTGAAAGTGAATTTAAATCGAAAGAAATGTCTAAGCTATTGTTTGATTATTATAAAAAATCATTTTATTTCCTGAAAGATTCGCTTTATACTATTCAGTTTACAACAAATATGATTACAAGCTCTGTTAAAAGACCGAATAAGGATTTACCTTTTGACATGGCTTACCAAAGTGTTATGCAGGAAGCTTCCAAAGGAATATTACCGACTGATACATCATTATTCACAATTGATATTCTGTATCAATTAAGAAAAAAATTTATAGAATTATGGTTTGCTGAAAATCTCGATGTAACATTTCCTAATGTACTTTTCGACTGGCATAAAAATCTTATTGAAAATGATTTATTCGAAGTTTATAATTATTTTTTATTCAATGAAGCTTCATCAGTAGAATCTAAATCATGGCTTGGCAAAAACCAGTTGAAAATAAAACGATTTCAAACAGATATTCAGAAGAATTTCTTAAAAATAGACGAAAAGCATTTTTTATATAAATATCAGTATTGATTATATAATTAATTTATTTTTGAGTGATTATTATTAATAAATAATTATTTTTGATTTTTCCTTAACATAAAAAAAAATATATGATTTGCCAATGAGAAAATGGAGAGTAGAAGATTCCTCGGAACAATATAATATTAGCGGCTGGGGAGCTGATTATTTCAGCATTAATGATGAAGGTAACGTTACCGTTTCCCCAAAAAGAAATGGTGCAAAAATAGATTTGAAGCAATTGATTGATGAGCTGCAGCTTCGGGATGTTTCATTACCGGTTCTTTTAAGATTTCCCGACATTCTCGATGATAGGCTCGAATCAATTACAAAATGCTTCGATACTGCAGCTAAAGAATATGAGTTCAAAGGAAAATACTACACAATCTATCCAATTAAAGTAAACCAGGTAAGACCTGTTGTCGAAGAAATTGTCAGGCATGGAATCAGGTATAATATCGGGTTGGAAGCAGGTTCAAAACCCGTGCTGCACGCAGTTCTTGCCATCACTTCCAATCCTGAAGCGCTGATTATCTGCAATGGTTACAAGGATGAAGATTTCATCGAACTGGCTTTACTGGCTCAAAAAATGGGTAAGCAGATTTATCTTGTCGTTGAAAAACTAAACGAACTCAAACTCATTATTTCCATCGCAAAAAAACTTAAAGTAAAACCCAACATCGGAATAAGGATAAAGCTTTCAACTGCCGGAAGCGGTAAGTGGGAGGATTCAGGTGGAGACCAAAGCAAATTCGGTTTGAATGCAAGCGAGCTTCTCGAAGCTATTTCAATTGCACAGCATAACAATTTGCTCAAACAAGTAAAAATGATTCATTTCCACATCGGCAGCCAGGTTACCAAAATCAGGAAAATAAAAAATGCCCTCAGGGAAGCTGCTCAATTTTATGTCGAGTTAAAGAAAATCGGCTGTAATGTTGAATTTGTAGATATAGGCGGAGGATTGGGTGTCGATTATGACGGAACTCGTTCTACAAACCCAAGCAGCATTAACTACTCGATTCAGGAATATGCCAATGACGCAATCTATATGATACAGGATGCGAGTGACAAAAACCATTTGCCCCATCCCAACATCATTACAGAATCGGGACGTTCACTGACTGCACACCATTCTGTACTGGTTTTTGATGTACTCGAAACGACTACTCTCCCCGAATGGGATGATGACACTCCGGTTTCGGATAAGGACCACGAGCTTGTTCAGGAATTGCACTCTATTCTCGAACAATTGAAAACGAAAAACATGCTCGAGTCATGGCATGACAGCGTTCAGATTCGCGAAGAGGCACTTGACCTCTTCAGTCTTGGTATGCTCGACCTGAAAACCAGGGCAATCATTGAAAGACTTTTCTGGACTGTTACCCGTGAAGTTTATGCAATGAGCCTGGAATCCAAGCATCCGACCGACGAACTTAAGCCACTCTCGAGAATGTTAGCCGATAAATATTTCTGCAATTTTTCTTTATTCCAGTCATTACCCGATTCATGGGCTATCGACCAGGTTTTCCCGATAATGCCGATTCACCGCCTGAATGAAAAACCGGCTACTTTCGCTACCCTTCAGGACATCACATGCGATTCCGACGGGAAGATCGATAATTTCATCGGCGAAAGAAATTTCACTCACTATCTCCCATTGCATAAGTTCAAACCTGATGAACCTTACTATCTCGGTGTATTCCTGATTGGTGCTTACCAGGAAATTCTCGGCGACCTCCACAACCTATTCGGCGACACTAATGCAGTTCATGTTGTTCTGACAGATGAAGGATATGAAATCGACCAAATCATCGACGGGGAAACAATTGCCGATGTCCTCGATTATGTACAGTACAATGCAAAGAAGCTTGTTCGCACAATGGAAACATGGGTTACTACTTCCGTAAAAGAAGGAAAAATATCCACACAGGAAGGCAAGGAATTTCTTTCCAATTACCGTTCCGGTTTGTATGGATACACATATCTGGAATAAAATTCTGATTGCTGAATTGAGGTTGTCATTCTGAACTTGGTTCAGAATCCATAGCTAATTTTAACACAAAGACCACAAAGTTTATCACAAAGCTCACAAAGAAATTTGGTTACAATCAGCCAAAAAGGTGCAGATTTGTGCATCGGGAGCAGATTTGACATCATTTTCATTTTTTTGTTTGATAAACCTAAAAGAAAATTTTACCCCAGAGGGACACTGAGTTTTTTGGTGATACGAAGTCAATATCATACGTTTTTGAAGGTGTTTTTAAGTGTCTGATTTGTCCAAGCTCACTCGAAAAAGAAATTCTGAATTATGAATGCTGAATTCTGAATGGCGGTTATACTTAATTAATAATCCCTACCGGGCAATTCGTGAATTGCCCCTACATTAGTCCGAACCCTGGATTTCAAAGAACATGCCGGACAAAGATAAGGATGTGGTAGTGATATGTCAAGAAAACGGTTTTAAAATCATTTTTTAAAAATATAGACTATTAGGCTGTAGACTGTAGGAATTCACAATTAACAATTTTTTAGTCGTTAGTCGTTAGTCAATTTTCAATTTTTTTGTTTCACGCAGAGCCGATGAGACGCAGAATAGCACACAGATAGGACGGATTGTCGCTACCCCCATACTGAAGTATGGGGTTAATGTATGCGGTAACGTTAGACACAGCTACTATAGGATATGCTTATATGCTAACCTCACACTTCAGTGTGAGGTGACTCGGATGCAGCTCTTGGTCCTTTCTATCGTACCACCCCATGTTAAAACATGGGGTTAATGTTTAGCAATGACGCAGAGCCACCAACTCTCTGTCCCCTCCTTGAAAAAAGTGGGGAAGATAAAATCGGATTGCCCCCTTTTTTCAAAGGGGGTTCGGGGGTTTTCTTTTCACACACCACGCAAGGACGCAGAGGCACCACCACTCGGTCCTCTCCTTAATTAAGGAGGGGAAGTTAAGGGGAGGTTTTTTATTTAATACAAATTATTCGTTATTCACTGTTTACTGAATTGCGACCTCCTCAAAGGGAAAGGATGTGGTGGGGATTAAATGGGGGTAGAATTATTGATGAAAATAAATTTTATCATCCTTAAAAGAAATCCAAATTATCTTATCATCTGCAAAATTTTCAATCATTTCAGAATTTATAATTTTATCAGCTTCTTCAAACATCCTTTCATAATTAACAAAAGAAATAGAAAAATTTACAACTTTTATTTTCCCATTTTTCTTTTTAAATGCTAATTCAAATCTAACATTTTGAATCTTTTTATTTTTAAATGAAGAAATTACTTTACTTATAATTTTTGATGCTATATAAGATAAAATAAAATCTCTAACAAAATTAATAGCAGTAAAATCTTTGAATAATAATTGAATGAATTCACTAACTTCAGTAAAATACATTCCTTTAGTAGAAATTTTTGCAAATTTTATTTCATCAATATTGAAACCTTTCTGAATTTCAATAATATTATCATCAGATATTTTGCCACTTATTAATACATTCATGGAAAAAAATAAAAAAATTTATTTGATAACTTTATATAGAAATTTACTAATTTTTTAAATTATTCCCTCAAAATCATAAAAATTTATTTTTTCTTTTTTGTATTTAATTTAAATGTTAATTCTTGCAAAAAAGATTTAATATTTTGAGGTATTTGTTCTTTATTTAACCAATTTTCAAAATCTTTAGTATTCCATGTTATCTCAATTGTTAAATTATTTAAAATATCTACAAATAATTTCTGTTCATAATCTGAATTTTGATATAATAACGATTTAGCTATAATTTTTAAATAAAATAATATTAATTTATCTTTTTCATTAATTTCAAGGGTTAAACTATTATCAATTTTTTCGATAGCTTGATTATATTGTTTACAAAATATCAAAGATTCAATTAGATTCTCAAGATTAGAAATATTTTTAGATTGCATCTCATATAATTTCTCAAAACATATTCTCGCATCATCATATTTCCCTAACTTATTCAATGCAACACTTTTATTATTCCATGCTAAATAAAAATCTTGTTTTATTTTTATAGCTTCATCATAAGATTTTATAGCTTCTTCATATTTTTCTAATTTTCCAAAAGTAACACCTTTATTGTTCCATGCTTCATAATAATCCTGTTTTATTTTAATAGCTTCATCATAAGATTTTATAGCTTCTTCATATTTTTCTAACTTACTCAAAGCAGAACCTTTATTATTCCATGCTAAATAAAAATCTTGTTTTATTTTAATAGCTTCATCATAAGATTTTATAGCTTCTTCATATTTTTCTAATATATCAAATGCAACACCTTTATTATTCCATGCTTCATAATAATTTTGTTTTAATTCTATTGCTTTTTCCCATTGTTTAATTGCATTTTCATAATCTTTTTTATCAAAATATTCATAACCTTTGAAATAATAATCTTCAGCAGATAAGATTTTTCCTAATGCTTGTCTTTCATTAATATTTTGAGCTAATTCATTTAATTTATTTCTTATATCCTGGGACTCTTCATCAATTTTTGATATATCAATTTTTCTTTTACTCAATTCATCAATATAATTTGTTGCACTAGATTCTAATCTACTTATTATTTTGTCTTTTGTTTCAATAATTGATTTTTCAATATTAGATTCTATTTCTGATTTCAATATTTCAATATGATTTTTGATAATATTTTCTATATATACTTTTGTTACAATTTTAGTAACCGTAGTTTTTATGATTTGTTCAACTCTTTCTTTTAAAGCTTTTTTACCAAAGAAATTTAAAAGAAAACCTAATAGAATTAGAATACCTAAAACAAATGTAACATAAAGTAACATTCTCTCTTTTAAGTCACTATCGGTTTTATCAATATATTCTTTTAAATAATTATCATTTGATTCAATCTTGTTTTTTAAATTTTGAATTTCAATGTTCGATTTTTCTTCATTATTTTTAATTCTTTCTTCTAATAATTGATTATTAATTTTTCCTTCTTTTATTTTTGCATTGACATTAAAAAAAGAAATTAATGTAAATAATATCAAGAGATAAATTATTCTGTTTGCTTTAATTGCTTTAATCATAATAACCTCAAATTTTATTATAATAATTATTCTTAATCAAAACAACTCCTCCTCACCATTCTCTTTGTCTAATCGCTTAGTTGCTGATTTGAAAGAGTGAGTATTAATTAATATTTCAACCAGAGACAATTTTATAAGAAATAATATTATTATCTGCAGAATGTACTTCCATTGTGTAATTTCTGAATTTAATTATTGTCCCTTTTGATAAATCCCATATAAAATCTTGATTAAATGCTGATCTTGCCATATTATTACTAAATTCTCTGTAAGCAACATGGATAATATTTCCTTCAATACCACAATAAATTAATTTACTTTCAAAGAGATTAACCCCAAATCTTTCAATTTCAGATAACATTGTTGAGCCAACGGTGACTGTTGTGTCAGTACCAATAGCAGGTTTTATTTCATGTATTGTTGGAAACATAGGAATACATGAATGTAAAGCCAAAATAGATACAGTTATAAGTAATGCAATAAATATTAATTTTTTCATAGTACACCTATAGAAATGAATAAAAGAACAGAGATTATTTGAAGATATATATTTCCAGATTTATATTTAAATAATTATTTACCCGGTTTAAGTGGTTTTAATTTATGAAATAATAATATTAATGTCAAGTGTTTTTTTATACACACCCACACACACCCCTTTTTTTTAGAGAGTGAAATGACAAATATTTAATTGCTGTCTTCTATTATCTATTTGCTAATTGCTTTTTGCTTTTTGCTTTTTGCTTTTTGCTATCTGCTATCTGCTATCTGCTATCTGCTATTTGCTGTCTTCTATTAAGAAAACGAAGATTGGGAACTATAGCCTTGACGCATTCTGCGTTTATTCCGAATGATTGAATATATGATATAAATTATTGCTCCTGCAATCAAAATTGTGAAGAACAATTTACCCCAATCGAATGTGGGCGGATAGACTGATACAGTGCCGTTGGGATTATCTACATAATAAGGTCTTGAATAATAAAAAGCGGGATGAAAAGGCATCATCCACATCCATGACGTATGTCCCATCATATACCCCATCATCAAACCGTTGCCGTAACCGCCGTAATTGTGTATTACATAATTCTGACGCATACCCGCTCCACCTGTGCCAGTGAAAGGCTGTGTTTTACGCGGTACGCCGTACTTAGCGGTATAATCCCCCGATGTGTTCAGACGCCTGCCCCCGAAACTGCTTGCGGCTCTTTCGGATGGTGTCATTCTTGCAGGATTCGTTGCCATGCTCCTTTGCCTTCCGAACGATGAACGGGGAGCAGAACGACGAAAACTCCTGCCGCCGAAACTCCTGCCGAAGCTTCTTCCGAATCCCCTGCCTCCAAAGCTTCCGCGTGCTTCGGCTATGTCGGGTGCCAATAATAAAATCGCTACCGATGTTAAAAGTAGCAATGACCAAATATGTATTAACTTAATTTTGGTATTCATTAAAATATTTCCTCCGTTTCTGTTGTATCGTCTTCATTTCTGAAAGTTATTTCCGCTTTGAATTCCACGTGTTCGGGAATTTTATTTTTCGAGAAAAGAACACTGATTCCGTTTTTATTTTCTGCCGATTTAATATGAACAAACAAACTGACAATTCCATCAAGCTCTTCATTGTCTATTTTGACAATCGTATCTTCAATATCGCCGTCACTGTCAATCGAAAGCAGGTGCAGCTCTTCGGCTTCTTCATCTGTAAAGGACGGTTCAGTGATTTTCACATCTTCGAGATATTCATCGAAAATCTGTTTTGTCCTTATTTGTTTATCGGTTCCTTCGTATTGCAAAATGGCATCGAATGTTCCGTCTTCATCGAGGTTCAAAAATACTTCCTTGATGCCGCCAAGCTGCTGCCCGTTGAAATAAACGACTGTTTTTTCAAGTCTCCCGTTACTTTCGATTGCAAATGTAGCCATAAAACAAATACGTTATAATTAACAAAAAGTTATAATTTAAAAATATCATTTTGCCTTGAAAGCATCAATTAGTCTTCTTCCAAAGCCATAATAAGCCCTTGTCGACGAATCATAAATATAGGGTTTTATTTTTTCAATCATAAGTGTTCCGTCCAGATTCATCACTTCTTCGTCGACAAGCACATCCATTATTTCACCTATAAACTGAGTATGAATCCCGATTTCCACTGTTTTCAAAAGTTCGCAATGCAATGAAACCGGAAATTCTTTCACATAAGGAGCTTTCACGGTATTGCTGTCGAGCGGAGTCAATCCGGTTTTCTGAAACTTATTTACATACTTCCCGGAATAAATACCAATGTAATCCACCTGCTGAACATAATCTTCCGATGGGATATTAACAGTAAATGCCTTGTTGAACAAAATATTTTCATAAGAATAGCGGGATTTCCTTAGCGAAACAGCTATACATGGAGGTTCGCTGCAACAGATACCAGACCAGGATGCAGTCATAATGTTCGGCAACCCGTCAATATCATAAGAGCCTATGACAAAGACCGGATGTGGATAGACAATTGTTTTTTTTGAAATAGATTGTTTCATTCAAATTATATTTTATATTGGAACAGATTAATGTCCTTTTGGAAATTTAGTAAAATCTACCTCCGAACCAAGTAAGCTGTGAGGTATAAAGAAAACTACCAGCATTATTATTGCAGCAGCTATACCCCAACCCCATGCTTTTGGATTTTTCCTGATTCTCCACATTGCAATCAGCCACATAATAATGGCAACGGCAGTCTTATTATCGGTCAGGTCATGCCCGATGGGCCAGCCTGTCCACAAAGCACCGAATGCATATTCCTGCATTATAGGACCTATAATCAATCCGCCGATGAATAAGGTGATGCAGGTCATTAAAGCAAGTGAAAATAATTTTTCTCCTTTGAAAATTGCTTCCAATCCTCCCCTGATAGAAAGTGTTATCGAACTGAACAGGAAGAACAAGTGTAGTATTATCACCAAAGCAGGAACTGCTCCTTTATAACGGACAATAACGGGTTCTTTTGTAACAGGTACAGGTTGAGTGCCTTCAGAAAAAAGTGATACATGGTAAATCATCTTCCCTGCAGGAATGAGATGAGGCAATTCGTATTTGAGAGTGTCTCCCGAACGTTTCATTGTATCAATTTTCCAATCGTCATGACTTCGGAAACGGCGAAAAGTAATTTCACCTGAAACTTTTTTATCCTTAACTATTAATTGTATTGTTGCCCCGCCTTTGCCGCCATGACTTCGCGGGAATTCATAATCGAATGATTGGGAATTAAATGATATATTCCCGCTGACAGGATATGTCGGTCCGGTCATCCTCTGGAATATCACAATTCCAAGCATAAGCAGTATTGAAACAATCCAGAGTGTTAATGATTTTTGCTTTGACATAATTTATTCCTTTTTACTGTTAATTAGCCTATATTTAATTTCTGATTATCGTTTAATCGGGTTAATAATTTTACCGGATTGCAAAAAAGTTACAATATCGGGAGATAAAGCTCCCCCGTTTTCCTCTAATTTTTTAATGTAAATATCAGCAAAGTCATGTCTTCCGATTCTCAGGTAGTACCTGATAAGATTCTGACAAGCATCAAAACTTTTAGCATCGAGCTGGATTGCCTTCTGCCAGCTCGAAACCGCTTCCTGTTCCTTGTTCAGGCGGGCAAATGACGCTCCCATATTCGAGTAAGCCAGGGCAAAATTCGGATACATGCTGATGGCTTTCTGAAAAGCCTTTATGGAACTATCGTATAAACCGTTATGATAATATGCAACACCTGCATCGAGATACCATTGAGGGAATCCCGGATTGTTTTTTAATGCATATTCATAATATTTCAATGATTCCGAATGTTTACTTTGCATCTGCAATGCTTTACCAAGGTTATAATTAGCAAGTGCATCCCTGGGGTCAATTGAGACTGCTTTTGTTGCAAAATCTTCAGCTTTCTGCAACTGGTTCCAACGCAA
>JACRLY010000092.1 GCA_016219595.1 Ignavibacteriota bacterium
AAACCGGATGGTGTATAGGTGCAAACGGAACAATAATAAAAACAACAGATGGAGGCAATAATTGGGACAGTTTGAATTCAAATATAACTTGGGAACTTTATGGAATACATTTTATTGATTCTCTAACAGGATGGGTCTCAGGGTATTTTGGCACACTCCTGAAAACTACAGATGGCGGTTTAAGTTGGAATAAGAGAAAAACCGAAATGGATTACAGATATATATTTAGTATTTTCTTTAAAGATACTCTGAATGGTATTGCAATAGGTCAAAGTGGAATAATTTTAAATACTATTGATGGAGGTAATTCCTGGATACCTTTTTCAAATGGTTATAGAGATTTTAATTATTCTATTGATTTCGTTGACGCAAATTATGGATGGGTAGTTGGTTCTACAACTCTTAAAACTACTAATTCAGGAAATTTATGGGATATTCAAAATGACAGCTTACTTGTAATGGTTGACTTCATTAATAATAATATCGGATGGGCAGTTGGTTATGAAGGTAAGATACTTAAAACAACAAATGGAGGCAATAATTGGGTAACTCAACAATCGGAAATTAAAAAAAGTTTTTACGGATTGCATTTTATAAATGAAAATGTCGGATGGATATTAGGTAGATTTGGCAATATTCAGAAAACAACAGATGGAGGTGCAAATTGGATTTCACAAATTTCCGGTACAAATAGGAATCTTTCCAGTATAGATTTTGTTGATGATAAAATTGGCTGGGCTGTGGGTGATACCGGTACAATTCTAAATACAATAAATAGTGGTAATTCATGGATAATACAAAACTCAAATACAAAATATCAACTTACAAGTGTTTCGGCTGTAAATGAAAATTTATGCTGGGCTGTTGGTTTAACAGGTACTATTTTAAATACAACTGATGGGGGAAAAAATTGGAATTCACAGAAATCAGGGGTTACATTTAATTTTTTAGGTGTTCAATTTGTTAATTCAAATGTTGGTTATGCTGTTGGTTGGAGCGGTACTATTTTAAAAACAACAGATGGAGGTATTAATTGGATTAAGCAGAAATCCGGAGCGCTGGAACATTTAACAGGATTACATTTTATTAATGAAAATACAGGCTGGGTTACAGGTATTTTCGGTATTATTTTACGTACAACAAACGGAGGTACAACTTTTGTTAATGATAATCCAAATAAAGAGGAACCTGATTTTGAAGTCTATCCTAATCCATTCACAAACACATTGAATTTTAAATTGAAGAATGAATTTAATATCAAAACAATTTCTTTGTATAATTTATTGGGTACAAAAATTAAAGTATTTAATATTGATGAATTTGAATTCAGAAATAATAAATCATTTGAAATTTGTACGGATGATTTGCCTGCAGGAGTATACTTTGTTCAAACCGGAAATAGCAAAGCAAAGATGATTTTAAAAATTTGAAATTATATTAAGATTTAATTTTTAATTTCATCTCAGCAGTCACTGCCTGTTTGTGTGAAAATATTTTATTTTATGAACTATGTGTTATAAAATATATGTATTCCCTACGGGAAAACGTGTGGTGGTGCTGATTTATTTGCTACCTA
>JACRLY010000103.1 GCA_016219595.1 Ignavibacteriota bacterium
CATCATTGATTTGTCCGTCAATGTCTTCGAGCATACCTTGATTAATTTCTGATGTATCACCATTGGGATTTGTCGAACCGAAATACAGAGTTGGTGTAGTAGCGTAAATATAATTCTTTGGAGGACCGAATGTTTCATTGATATAATTCAGGTGAATATCTGACCTGCCGCCATAAGCCTGCTGAGCTCCCAACACGACTCTTATTCTTTTATTTATTTCATTCATTCCGAAAACTAAAGCAAACAAGTTTGAAAGCTCGACAGTACGACGAGCATAATTCTGGTCGAAATTTATTTTGTAATAATCTGCTTGTGCCTGGTTATATGGTCCATGAGTTGTCTGAGTGGGACTCCAGACTTCATTGCTGTTTTCGACATAGATATTAATTGAAGGGTCAAGCTCATCCTTCAATTTTTGTGCAAGGTTTACAACATAAGCAGAATCGCAAGAGATGTGCAGGTTAATCCATATATCCTTTTTCAGAATATTGGCAAGTTCAATCATATATTCCCAGCACCAGCCGTCACGTTTGCCGTTTGCAGATGCCATTGATATTTGTGCGGCATCCTGTGGAGTCTTTCTGTTTGACCAGCTCGTAACAGCAGGATAGACAGGCTCCCCTTCCCAGATGTTCTGAACACCATAATAACGGAAACATGCAAAATTAGCTGATTTCAGAAGGTTGATATACTCATCAGTAAAAATCTTATCAGTGTTCAAATCGTAACCGGGTCGCATCACTTTCAGTTCAGTTATGCCGCTGTTGAGAGTTGATGAAGGAGTTCTTCTCGTATTTGTGAAAGCTAAAACAACTATTCCATGATTTGCAGTAGGTGTGGATGGAACAACTAAATCAAATGTTGTCAGATTGGAACTACTGTCATAATTCAGGTTTTGAATCTGAGCATTAGTCCATGAGGTTGATACATCAGCTCTGCCTTTGAAGCTTGATTTATAAGTGCCGCCATAATTAATGCGGTAAACTTCAGGGTCATCAATACCATCTGCCCATTCCCTTGCAGGCCTTGCATCCATAAGAAGTAATTCGAAATCACTCAGGGACCAGCCTAATGAATCATAAGCAATCGCATTAGAATAGCGGTTCGTATGATTAACAATATTTACAAATGCACCGTCATTTGTGAGATTAACACCAAGGGCATTGTACTTTTGCGAAAATGCAGGCTCACTTGGGAAGACAAGAACTTCAATGATAAAAAGAGATATATATGGAACAAAAAGAAACATTTTCTTCATAAATTTTCCCATTCTTCATTTTTAATTTCTTTACCGGTAATTAATTGTACTTCCCTGACCATTATTTTTACTTGATGTATTGAATATTCATCATTTGAAGGAATTGCCAGTCTGTGATTTTGAAATATCATGAATTGATGTTTTGAGCCTGAAAAAGGACCATCGAATCCTAACTTTCTAAGTTTATTAATAAAATCTCTTCTTTTACACGGTTTCATATTTTTCCATCTCGATTTTTACGTTCAAATCAATACCATTAATAACCGGTAAATCATGGCTAAGCCTTAATCCCAAAAGCACCCAATCTTCTAATGTTGAACGTAAAAGTCTGCTTGTCTCGGCAAGATTTGCACCAAAGGCAATAACACCTTTACATAGAGGAATTTTACCACAATATGAACCATCATCAAGTTTTTCATATTCAGCATATTCAATTGCATTTTCTATATAACTTGATAAAATATAATTAGTCTGCATAGAATACTCAATAAATTTATTTAAAACTTCACAAAAGTTACGAAATGTATAAATAAAAATTGCAATTATTTTTCATATTACGATTTCAGGATAGTTGATTGCGGATAACTGTATTAAATAAATCATAGAAAAATTCCATTGACTTTTAACATTATATAACGTAAATTTATTATTTATTGGAGTGGCTGTTAATGAACTTGCAAATGAAAGCATTCATTTTGTTAATCAGGAGGTATAATGAAAGTACGTGATATTTTGAAAACCAAAGGTCCCGAAGTGTTTACCATAGGCGAGGATAAAACACTTACAGATGCGATTTCGATACTGGTGAATAATAAAATCGGTGTTTTACTTGTGTTGAATAAAGAAGCAAAAATTATGGGGATTTTAAGCGAGAGGGACATTGTCAAAGAATCGCATAAAAATCCAGAGGGTTTTTCCGGTTCGAAGGTGAAGGATGTGATGACAAAGAAAGTGATTGTTGTGGAAGCCGATGATGAAATAGATTATGTCGAGACAGTGATGACTGAAAACCGCATTCGCCATCTGCCAGTGGTTCACAATAAGGTACTGGTGGGTTTGATTTCAATTGGCGACATTGTGAAAGTCCAGCTAAGTTCGACAAGGTACGATAACAAATACCTGATGGATTACATAAGTGGGTCAGTGAAGTAATAAGAGTGAATAACGAATAGTGAACAGTTAATAGTTGTGGTGATATTTTATTATTCTCATATCCCAACACACCATAATAGTTGATGTGTATTATGAATTTGTTGCAATTAAAAAAACACTGTTAAAGGGATATTTTTTTAATGGAAACATATATTTCAATTCTAAGGGGGATTAATGTCAGCGGTCAGAAGAAAATTCAGATGGCTGACCTTAAAGTCTTGTATGAGGAATTGAAATTTAAAGATGTGATTACTTATATACAGAGCGGAAATGTCATTTTCAAAGCGGACAAAAAAAGCCCGGCAAAGAGCTTGTAAAGAAAATTGAGAAGAAAATATTCGAGAAATATAAATTCAATGTGCCAATAATTATCAGAACTGTTACAGAAATGAAGAAGGTAATGGCATCTAATCCATTTCTGAAACAAAAAGGAACAGACATTGAAAGATTGTTTGTTACTTTTCTTGCGGATACACCTAATAAAACTGAAAAAGATAAGATAGAAAAGCTTGACTATTCACCTGATAATTTTATTATGAACGGTAAAGAAATTTATTTGTATTGTCCGAATGGATATGGCAGAACGAAATTGAATAATAATTTTTTCGAAAATAAACTGAAAGTAACAGCAACGACAAGAAACTGGAATACAGTGAATAAATTGGTGGAGATGGGTGAGGAATTATAAGGTAATATTTTTCTGTCTAATATTTACATATATTTTTTAAATTGCCTAATTCATTAATAGCAATCAGGGAGTTGATGAAAAGAAATATTGTATCATTCATTGTTATATTAGCCGTCAGTACATCTGTGTTGTTTGCACAAACCGATACAGAACCTTTGCGTATGAGGTATGGTGTTTTCGGAGATTTTAATTTTAATATTCATACCTCAAACTTTCCTAAACTGCCAAATGTAGATAACTGCTGTAAGAATTTTTCAGGAGGAATAGGCACCGGTCCATCATTAGGGGGATTATTTGAAATGCCTTTTTCGGAGGAATTTCTATTTAGTATAAGAGCAGGTTGGTACAGCATCGGTGCTCTACTCAGGGAAACAGAAGCGACGGAAGTGTTATTGCCATCCGACGAACTTGTTGACGGAGAATTTGAACATAGGCTCGATGCAGGATTTTCGACAATATCTCTTGAACCTATGATTGGTTCTCAGTTATTCGATAATTTTTTTCTATACGCCGGGGTGAATTTGGGATTTCTGATTCAATCCGATTATTCACAGAAAGAACAAATTACTAAACCTACTGATTATGGTGTATTTAACGATTCCACCAAAAAAAGAGTACGCAACGATTCTTCCGGAACAATAGAGCAAGCTGCAGGATTTCTGACAAGTTTGAAAGTAGGAGCTTCGTACGAGTTGCCTTTAAACAGGGATAGGACTCTGCTCGCAGCGCCAGAAGTATCGTTTACCTATGGATTGACAAATATAGTAAATGGATTGATTTGGAAAGTATCAACTCTTTCAATCGGTGTAGCAATAAAATATTCACCTAAAGAGACAATACCTGTTAAAGAAGAATTGAGAAAAAGATATGAGATTGATACAATTACAATTAAATCTCCGGATATAGCAGAGAATTCATTCAGGCAGGGTAACTCTGTTTTTAAGGAAAAGAAAACAGAACGAATTCAAAACCTGATTATTACAAATGAAATATACAAAAGAACAGACACATTATATGTAATTGACAGGACAGCGCTTTCGACCAAACTCACAACGTATGCTGTTTATGAAAACAACAGGAGAGAAAAGGCAATCAGTTTTCATCTGAGTCAGCAGTATGTTACGCAGGGTTTTTCACTATTGCCATTTGTGTTCTTCGATAAAAATTCAGCAGAGATACCTGCCAGGTACAGGAATCTGAAAACTAAAGATGGGTTCGACATTGATTCTCTAGAGGTCAATCCTGTAGTTTACCACCAGAATGTATTGAACATAATAGGAAGAAGGATGCTTGAAAACAAAAACACAGGGATTGTGATTACCGGTTTTGCAGATGCAGCCAGCGAAAACGGTGATTGCGAGCTTGCAAAGAAAAGAGCAAATGAGGTAAGAAACTACCTGATGGAATTTTGGGGAATCAAACCTGACAGGATATTAATTACCCGTTCAGACAAGAACTGTGTTCCGGAGATATTTACCCGTACACAAAATGAATTCGGATATGCCGACAACAGGCAGGTAATGATAACTACGGAAGATAATGAATTGCTTCAACCGATAATAAAAAACAGGTACATTGAAATAACCGATATGCCTGTACGCGCATTGGAACATGAGGTCATATCGAATCCTAAGGAGAATGTGTCAAGCTGGTCACTTGATGAATACCAGGTGCAGGACGAATCTCTTTACAATAAGGAAGGAAACGGGAATCCTGATATACTTAGACAGGATATAACGGAAGGATTCGCCAACAGTCTTGTCGGTGGGAAAAATCTTGTTGTTAATACAGTTATCAAAGACAAATACGGATCAAACTCTTACTCAGAATTTAGTATTCCTGTTCAAAAGGATACATCGGAATTTGAAGTTCAGCGTTTGACACTTGCCATATTCAAGGTATCGGGTGATATATTAAGAGATATAGATAAGAAAGCAATTCAGAATTTCATCAAGAATCTGAGGCCTGGTGATTCCATATCGGTTACAGGATATACTGACCAGCTTGGCGGCGATGCATATAATATGAACCTGTCATCGAACCGCGCAAGGAATGTATGCGATTACATAAGACAATTGACCGATTATAAAAAACATAGTGCGGAAATCACTCAATGCCTCGGTGTCGGCTTTACGAAGAAACCACCGCAGATTTATTCTTATGAATTACCCGAAGAAAGATTTCTGAGCCGAATCGTGCAAATTGAAATAAGAAGAAGATGGAGATAAATCCTAAATAAAAAATTTAAGAATAGCACACTGATTTAGCAAATGGGATATTTGCACAAATAGAAAATCAATATAAGAATATGAAATTCAATCCAGATATTCATCATAGGAATACAATAAGATTGAAGGGATATGACTATTCTAAAGAAGGCGATTATTATATAACAATTTGTACAAAAAACAGAGAAAAGATATTCGGTGAAATAGATAATAATTCAGTTAGATTAAATGATGCCGGATTAATGATTGAGAAATGGTATAAAAATATAGAAAATAAATTCAAGAATGTAAAATGTGATTTTCACATTATAATGCCGAATCACATTCATGGCATTATTCAAATCGTAGGGGCAGACCTGTGTGTCTGCCCTGATATACAAAACGAATATAATAAAATAGAGACACAGGGCGAACACATAGGTTCGCCCCTACACCGCATAATCCAATGGTTCAAAACCTTGACAACAAATGAATATATTCGAAATGTGAAAAATAATAATTGGAATTCATTTAACGGAAGATTATGGCAAAGAAATTATTATGAACGAATAATTCGAAATGAAATTGAATATTATAAAATACGTGATTATATTTTAAATAACCCTTTAAATTGGAAAATTGACGATTATTTTTAATATGTTTCAAATCACAGCAAATATTGTTGACATTATTAACAGGAAAATTTTCCCGGGAACGGTTATTGTTGAAAATGGGAAAATCAGTAATATAATTAGAGAAGATAAATTAAATTCTGATATATATATTCTCCCCGGTTTCATTGATGCGCATGTACATATTGAATCCTCTATGCTCGTTCCTTCGGAATTTGCACGTCTTGCTGTAACTCACGGAACGGTAGCAACAGTATCTGACCCACATGAGATAGCAAATGTTTTAGGAGTAGTAGGTGTAAAATTCATGATTGAGAACGGGAGCATAGTTCCTTTTAAATTCTTTTTCGGAGCGCCTTCTTGTGTTCCTGCTACAAATTATGAAACAAGTGGAGCAAAAATAACATCCGACGATATCAGGATTTTATTTGAGAATTACGGGTTAAAATACCTGAGCGAAATGATGAATTTCCCGGGTGTGCTGAATGATATTCCGGATGTTCTGGAAATGTTGGATTGTTACAGGAAGGAAATGATGCCGATTTCATAATTGTTGATAACTTACAAGATTTTAATATATTGAAAACATATATTAAAGGATTACTTGTAGCAGATAACGGAAAAACTCTTATTGACTCAGTGAAAACAGAGCACCCAAATAATTTTAATACGAAGTTAAAATCTGTTTCCGATTTACATGTTTCAAATACAGGAAAAAAAATAAGGGTAATTGAAGCACTCGAAGGTCAGTTAATAACAAATGAAATCATTTCCGATGTAAAAGTAGAAAATGGCAATCTTATTTCGGATATTGAAAACGACATATTGAAAATTACTGTTGTGAACAGGTATCAGGATGCAAAGCCGGCATTAGGATTTATAAAGAATTTCGGATTGAAGAGTGGAGCAATTGCATCGAGTGTGGGTCATGATTCGCATAATATAATAGCTGTCGGAACAAGCGACGAAGAAATTTGTTCCGCAGTAAATGCTATTATTGAGCATAAAGGAGGAATGACCGTTGTCGATGGAAATAATATTGAAGTACTCCCACTCCCTGTTGCAGGACTAATGTCCACTGAAGATGGCATCACAGTTGCAGAAAAATATTCAATACTCAATAATAAAGCAAAAGAACTCGGCTCTAATCTTCAAGCACCTTTCATGACATTGTCATTTATGGCACTTCTCGTAATCCCAAGCCTTAAACTCAGTGACAAAGGTTTATTCGATGGTAATAAATTTGAATTTGTGAGTTTACATATATAAGATGAAATGCTGAATGGTGAAAATATATTAGGTAACAGGAAGTAGGAAAAAGAAATTTGCAATGATAATTTGTTTTTTATTGATTAGATAGTTATTTCCGATTAGCAGATATTTTCGGCAATTATTTTTTAAAAAATATTATTTCATTGTAACATTTTGTAATTTCCTGTATTATAGCATATATAATACTTCCAAATAATTTTAAACTTATCAGGGGACTTGAAATGATAAGAAAATTATTTTGTGAATAATCGATATTAATAAATACAGAAAATTCATAAACTATAAATTCACCTCACCAAAACCATTTTACCAGAAATCGTTTCACTTTCATACAGAATCCTGAATATATATAAACCGCTTGGCGCTTCGCTTCCCGCATCTGTCTTTCCATCCCATATAGTAGAATGTTTGCCCCCATCATTAGAACCCGAAAACAATTCTCTTACTAACTGTCCCTGTGTATCGTATATTTTAATTGTGATATTCCCAGATTTCGGCAAAGTATATTCAATATTTGTTATATATTGAAACGGATTAGGAAAACTATTGGTTTGATATATGTCCCTTTCCTTCACTTCAACAGAATTGAACTCTTTATATTCGTAAGCACCGATGTCCCAGGAATCTCCCTGGGGACGCGATACACCTTCTTTATCCGAAATAAATATACTACTCAAATCGAGTCCCTTATTCACTGCATTAGCTGTTGGTTTCAGATGTAAATCATACTCGGCAGAATTTACGAAAGGGTCTTCCGATTCCGTTATTTGGTTTGTCTCACCTGTTGGTATATTCAATCCGTTATTATTGTAATAATCATTATTTGAGGCAGATGTAAAATTATAATGGTGATTTCCGAATGGACATTTTACCCAAATATTATTTTTTATTTCAAGGTTTACTGCTCCTGTGAAGTCACATCTTATATGAGAGCCGTATCCGCCAAGATTATAAAAAGTATTATTGTAAACATACATATCTGAAACTTTGACTGATGAAGCATGCCAAAATATTGCCGAAGCATTGCCGTAAATTTCCGGGTCAGTGGAATAAAACACATTATTATAAATCCTGCTTTGCGAGTGTGTCCCTTTGCCGAGATAAGATATCGGTCCCTGACCATAAACATTCCGAAAAGTACTGTTCCAGATAATCAAATATGAATTAACTGCAGAATAGCCGATTTGAATTCCTTGTCCGTGTATGCCGGGATATGCGATTCCGACTCCCCCGGTTTCACTAAGGAAATTGTTTTCATAAAGCATCCCGTAATCAGTATAGCTCGTTCCTTCAAACCATCCCAGTGTTACTCCGTTTCTCGGAATTTCGTGAATCCAGCAATAGCCGACATAAAATCCTTTCTGCCCAAGATTATAATATATGCCGTCAGTTCCTGTGTTTCCGTAATCAAATCCCGGACCTTTCAATTCAAGATGAGAAAGACGGTATGGTCCGGTGCCATTGCCCAGAATTACAACACTCCCATTATCTGTTGTATTAAACTTGAAACCATATCCTGAAGTATCCGAGCCGGTAACGCTGTCAATTTCAACAGAGCCGGTTAAACTTGTAAAATTCCCGTTAATAATTGCTTGTTCTTCAGCATAGAAATTATCCCATCCGACATCATTACTATTATCAACAGCATTAGCTTTTTTAATCACAATCCAGTTGGTTCCTTGTAATGAAGAGATAGTAACATTCTCATTATACGTTCCTCCAGCCACATAAAAAGTATCGCCTCTCGACCAAGTTACTGCACTAAAGGAAGTCCAGGCATCATTCCAGCTCTCACCCGTACCTGCACCTGTTGCATCAGCAGAGATATAGTAATTATTCGAAAAAACCGGCATTGCTAATATCTGAAAGCCAAATGCAATTAACAGTATAAATAAATTTTCAATTTTCAATTTTCCAATTTTTAAAAATTTTTTTAAAGATTAATATTTACAATTCAAGTTTTAAAAATCTTTGAGTTTTAGCGTTTTTGCGGTGATATATAATATATTTCCACAATTCAAAATTTAACATTCAAAATTCAAAACTTTATTTTATAACTACCATCTTCCCCGAAATTATCTCACTCTCAAATTGTATTCTATACAAATAAACACCGCTTGGCGCTTCGCTTCCCGCATCTGTCATTCCATCCCATATAGTAGAATGTTTGCCCCCATCATTAGAACCCGAAAACAATTCTCTCACTAACTGTCCCTGTGAATCATAAATTTTGATTGTGATATTCCCAGATTTTGGCAAAGTATATTCAATATTTGTTGCGTATTGAAATGGATTAGGATAATTTATTGATTCAAAATTGTTTTGACTGCCTTCATTTCCCTCAACACCTGTTATTGGTCCAATATATTCGGTGGATACAACTATATCGTCGAACCAAACAGAATCCATTTGATTCGGTTCACCTTGTGTCATGTAAAAGAGAAGCCAAAAGAAATTGATTTTCAGATTCTCGTCATTCCGCCATTGAAATCCTTCGAAAGGCATACTGTCTTTATTTGGATGAAAACTGTCCCACACCCAATATCCATTTGGGAAACCTTCACCGAGGTGCATAATCTTTTCACCGTTTACCCAAAGTGCCTGTTCCCCATTGTAAGATGAAACCGGGTTGTTGGTCTTCATCATTGTTTCAATGCAGTACCATTCACCACGCTGAATTTTTACGGGTGGCGCAGGATTAAAATCATTACCCCAGTATTGGTGCCGCTTGTAAATCTTTCGTTGCCGTTCGGCTTAATTCCTGCTCCGCCTAATGGCCATTTTGTCGGGGGATTATATCCACCAGTATGAACGAAATGGTGAACAGGATGACAAGTAGGAGCAAACTTAACATAGAAGCGATAATAAAGTGTATCATAACCGGGTTCGAACATCTTATAAAGGTATCCTCCTGTATTATGACCAATTATCGAAGTCATCATCAACGATTGTTTCCCTTTACTGGCAGGAGCCACATCATCTGAAAGTTTCATTCCACCCGAGTTAATAGATTCATCCCAATTTCCTATCACCTCGGAGACAGAGGCTGATTCGAAACCTTCACTGAAAATTATAGTTTGCTGACCGGAACAAATAATAATCGAAATAAATAATAAAATAAAAAGAAAGTAATAATACATAATTTTCACCTGTTATATTTATTTTATCTATTCACATTTGAACATCAAGCTCCTTCTCATTTCGTTGCTTCGTTTCAAAACTAAACAGTAAATTCCATCTTTTAGATTTCTTCCTTCAAACATCACTTTATTTATACCTTCATTAACTTCGCCATTTATAAGAGTCGTTATCTCATTTCCGAGTAAATCGAAAACTTTAAGTGTTACAAATTCCAAATTAGGTAAATTAAATCTAATAATTGTTTCCGTACTGAAAGGATTCGGATAATTCATTATACTTAATTCATCATCGTTTAATTTCACAACTCCTGTATTCTTATTAACAATAATATATTCTGTTATTGTCTTCGTAACATTATAAATCCCATCCGATATTGTTAGAGAAACTGTAAATGTTCCCGATGTCTTGTAAATGTGACCGGGATTCTGCTCAGTGCTTGTGCTGTCATCCCCGAAATCCCAGTACCAACCGGACGGTTCGCCTGTCGACTTATCAGTGAATTGTACTGATAATGGTGCGATTCCTGATGTCGGCAATGCAGAAAATGATGCGGTTAATTCCGGTTTCACAATTATAAAATTTGTTTTTTCAACTTCATTAGAATCATTATTCTTCTTTATTTTCAATATGACTGAATATGTTCCCTTCTCTAAATAGGTATGCACGGGATTTTGTTCAATTGAAGTACCTCCATCACCGAATTGCCATAAATAATCTGCCGGTCCTCCGGTTGATGAATCAGTGAATTTCACCTCCAATGGCTTTCTACCTGTTAGCGGCTCTGCTGAAAACAAAGCCACAAGCGGCTCCGGTCCAAGCATATTCTTCGAGTTCGGTGTAACATAATTCAAAAATTGAAATGCCCCGGTTCCATTTGGATATCTTCCCCACGAAATATCATCCGACTGCGGCCCGAATGTAACAGAATCTAAAAGTTTAGTTCCATTCACATCCGAATCATATAGAAATATACCTTCGCCATCCCGCGATAACTTGAATGAAGCGTGTAGTCCCGGTGTGTCGAGTGTGTCGTCATCGCACCATACAAGCAAATATCCATGTCCATCTATTGATGTACCGGCGGGGAATTTCCACTTTTGGGGTTCATTTATATCATCCGTGAGATACTTTCCGCTAAGGTCAACGGATGTGAGTGATGTGTTATAAAGCTCCACCCAATCAGCAAAACCACCCTGCGGGTCTGCAATTGCAGTTTTATTTGCTGCCATCACTTCGTTAATCACAATCGGAGATGTACCGATTACAGGCAGAACAGTATAAGAGTAGAACTGATGTTCTGCGTGTGCAGGATTGTAAGCATATACTGTTTGATTCGATATCGCCTCGAAATAAAGTCTTACAATTGTACCAGGTGTATGATTTGGTAACTTTTGTTCGAAGGCACCTGGTTCGCTTTTTACTGCAGTCATCACTAATGCATGAAACGGTTCGTAATTCTTGCTATACCAAAGGTTCATATCTCTTGCGTTCGATGTGTAAACTTTGATATATACCGTATCACCGGAATTTGGATTTTGCGGTGTAAGCTGATAATTATTCACAACAGGCAAATCAGTCTGAAATTCAGTAATTGACCACAGATAATTTTCACGGTTAGTAACAAATGACAATATTCCCGGTATTACCCTCTGCCCGGGTCCCATCTGTACTTGTGTATTTGAAGTAACATTCTGGTCGAATTGAGACATTGTATATAACTTTCTTGTATCTGCTTCAAGTGCCTGCCTGATTAATCCCTGGAAAAACTGGATTTTCTTTCTCCAATAATTATCATTCATTACCTCAACTAGGATAGTCCGATAATGGGCTATATATCGTTTTCTCCAGTCCGGAACTGAAAGGAGCCGGGTTATCAAAGGGCGATAAGAGTGCATTTCACCGAAATAGATATCAAGCGATTCGAGTTGCGGTATCGTTAACTGCATCATAAAAACCCCAAGCACTTCATTCAAATCCCAGGGAATTGTATTAAATCTATCGTCAACCGGATGATTGTAAAAAAAGTAATTATGTCCGGTTCCTATGTATGAATCAAGACTTGAAAGAATATTGCAGAAAGCTATATACCACAACGCACGGTCTACATCTAAGTATTTATAAATT